>JAGRAK010000022.1 GCA_020434645.1 Bdellovibrionales bacterium
ATGATTTTAAAATAAAATTTCTTGGTAAAAAAACTTTAAAAGGCTTTGATGCCGACATTGTACACACCTATGAAGTTCTTGAGTCCAGCTCCCCTACTCAAGAAGCACTTGCTGGAGTGAGCGAATGCCCCGATTGCGGCGATATTTTATCTCTTGAAAACGATGACAAAGGCCATTTTGTTTTCTTCTGTAAATCTTGTCTGAATGTCGTGCCTATTGATGGATCTAAGTCAGTCGGTAAATCGAATAGCGTGGCCTAGAGCAAGCCCTTCATCAAATTTTGGAATCAACACCGAATAGTACATTTTCAAGCGCAACGGCATAGTCGCCAACATGATCTTGACCAGACTCCTTCATCTTGGCTAAGGCTTGATTCATGCGTGGCTCCAGTTCATCAGTGCCTGACTCGCCCATATAATTCATAAATTGATAGGACGCAAAACTAGCGGCCGATAGAGGCCCCAAGCGCCCGTGAGATCTTCCCTCCGAGGCATCAAGGCAGTCATATATAATTTGCACCACATCTTCTGGTAAAAACTTTATGGCCGCTAATATATCGCGCGCACGGGCTGTGTGACTCATAATTTGTGTTTTTTCTACATCTGTTAATGCCGAGTAATCTCGAGAAAAAAGATCTGCAGAAATTTATTTTTTACCACAGTTAATAAAGAACCCAACCAAAGCCAGCTTAAACAACTCCGGCGACGAATATCTAAATGTTTTATTTGCGAGAATTAGTGAATAAAGAGATACGCCCACTCCATGCGCATATACATTTTTAGAATGTGTATTCAATAAATCAAGAAATGACAGCACGCCATCGTATCTAACAAGGTGACGAACACTACTGCTAAGAAATTTATGTGCCTCTAAAACCGAAACTTTGTCGACAGCACCCTTATAGATAAGGCCATCAATTAGAGTCTCCGTCTCCGTAATTAAATCATTTCTTTTCTGCTCAGTAAAACATGATGGCACAACTTCAGCTCTGCCGGCGCTTAGATCAAATTTAATTAGTGTTGTGAAGTCTTCACATCTAATATAGAGCCACTCCACTCCTTTTCCTTTATAAGCCAATATTCGCTCACGAGGAACAATGTCTCCGGCACGACCAATTTTAATAAATTTTTCTGAAGACAGTTTTAAAAATACATCAAATCGAATTTGAGGCATAAGTAAAAGCTCCTCAATATTGATCTGACAAAAGTAATTCTCATTTGTCGTCACCTTATCTGACACAACCACAGGCGACTTTAAACTTAAAACAGATGCAATTGAATTTAAAAGCTCAGAGGTCTTAAAGGGCTTAGTCAAAAAATCATCCGCCCCGAGTGTGAACGCAGATTTTGTCTCAAGCAAATAACTAAATCCAGTCATTAGAATAAAGGGGATCTTAAAATTGGCTTTTACAAACTCTAACAACTCTAAACCGTCTAACTTGGGCATCCTAACGTCAGACAGTACGAGATCATAATTCTTATCAAGTAGGAGCTGTTTGGCACTAGCCCCATTTAACGCAATATCTACAGTATAATGCTTTTCACTTAAGTAGGCGCGGAGAGCCTCCAAAAAGTACTCATCATCATCTACTATTAATATTCTAATTGAGTCCGTCACAGCCAATAGGTTACAAACAATTTTTGTTTTAGTCCTATACTTTTTACCAAATTCTTATTAAACAATAGTTATTATGCTTAGCAGCAGGGCATTTTTGATAAATAATACAGGAATTGACACGATGTATTGTTTTGGGTGATATTAGCTAGCGTATGGATAGCCTTAAAGAGATGACTTTTTTTAAATCAGAATCCAGCTCAAGCGAGCTAGCTAACCAATTTCAGATGCTGCTGGATAAATTCTGCGCACATATCAAAAAAGAAGGCTTAGCCAATGTAACCTCCTATACGCAAGACTCATTAGATAGGTTTCATACCCTACCAAGCGACAAGAAGATTACAATCATCAAAAACTTTCACGATTACTATGAACTCTGTGTCGAATGCGTAGCAGCTGGAATCAGCTTAAAAGATGGCAGAAAAATGCTCTGGAAACTGCTGCCAACTCTTGGACTTCGCCCAACATCAGATCTATTCGACAATCTTCATGATGATCATGTTATTGAGGTTTATCGTCCAGACTTCACCCAGGTTTTTCGAAATATCAAATTTTTAGAATTATGTAGCTATCCGATTGCCGATTTATACATTCAGCCATGGACTGAACTATTCGATAGACCTCAACAAATTACCAACTCAATCATAAAATCCATTCAAAAATGCTTAAGCACCGGCACAGCTACATCATGCGATGTACCCGTACATGAACTCTATGAGCGAAGCTCATCTATGAACCAAATATTAAAAATAGAACAAGGGCGCTTTTCACCTCTTTTTGATAAATTTGGCAAACCTGCCGCTTTTGTTGGCACTCTAAATGCCACTATTATTTCTCGCAACATTACGGTAAATAGCAATCGTGCTGCTACTAAACAAAGGAGCCTTCATCTTGAAGAAAAATTGCCATAGGCTACTTGGCCCATATTTAAAAAAACATAGACTGGGGCTTGGCCTTTCTCGTAAAAAAGTAGCCATCAAGCTCGGTTGCACTGAGCAATTTATTCTCAACTTTGAACATGGCGTGTGCAGTCCACCAGGACCTATGCTAAAAATCTTAATTGATGTTTATAAACTTGATCCCAATGAAGTTCTTGAGATTTTGCTACAAGAAAGTCTTGCCGAGTGGACAGCCGTGGTCTCGAGCAAAACCATCAACCAATGGTGTAAAAAAATAAATATTAAGTCCAGCTAATGAGATGTTTAGCTGGCGGCACGCCTGTGCGCTATAGCTTTGTACATTTCTTTATATAAATACGTACTCAAGCGCATATTCTCTTCAATTTGAGAAAATTCATCAGAGTGAAGATGCTGAAGATGCCTAAAGGCTTCTTCTACGTGGTGAATATCTTCTTTAGTATGCACCCTCAAAAAAACTGCCGACTCAGGCCCAAAGGCTTCGCATACTTTATTGTATAATCTTACAGCACCTCTAATCGCGAAAACTTCAAGGCATAAAATATAACCGTAAAAAGAAATCGGATTTTTTTGCGTAGTCCAGAAGTATTGGGACTGATAAAAGGCTTTGGTTTGCGGCAATTCATCAAATTGCTCAATAGAAAAACCCAACCGCTCTAAATCATTCAGCGCCATAAGCTCATGACCACGCTCCTCTTTTATATGCTCAGCAAATCTATAGTGAAATTCCTTTCGATCTGTTTCAAATCTTGCCGATGCAAGTGCTAAAAGTTTAGTGGAGTGGCAAACAAAATAATATGTTTGCGCAAGCCAATCACCGTACACTTCTTTTTTTTCAATTTCAAATTGGTCAGTCATAAGCTCAAGTTGATCTAGCTCACTATACAGCAATGCCTTTAGGCTCTCCATATTTACCCTCTTGTGAATTGTTTAAGTTGCGATTTATACTAATTACACCCGACAAGTCTGTTCTTGATTGCCAAAGCCAATTTATCAAATCATTGATTCTAGAGTCTGGGTTAGAAGTCACTTTCTCACGGATACCACAAACCAAATCAACTTCAAATCCTCGATAATTAAGATTAGCTTTGTAGCAGTCGAAGTTAAAATTATAACACATTTTATTAACGCCACGGTCATTTCTTGTTGGCGCAATAGCCGCCCCAACATTCAATACTTCAACAAATTTCAAGCTGCAACCAATCATAGTTTCACCTAAAGATAGGCCAATTTTACTTTTTCGCCACTCAGGGTTCACAGTCAACGACTCTATAGACATTACCGAGTCAATATTTTGTTGTGCCAAATAGTCAAAAAATTCCGGGGGATACGAGTGAAAATAAGTATGATCTTTCGTCACCATAGCGCGGGGGTTAAACAAAGTGTATAAATGCATAGCCACGATTTCATCACCATACATAACCACAGGTACAAAATTCTGGCGCATAAAGAAGTCGCCATCAACCCCCTCAGCTGATCCGTAAACTTGCTTCCAGAATTCACGCCAATAAAGATAAACTCTGTTATGCAAATTCAAATGTCGAAATCCTACAGCCGGACTGCCTGGTAGTATTATATATTCTAATTTTTTTATATCTAAGTTTTTTAGCGATATCACAGTAGCCCCGATATACATTATCTTTGTTTAAGTAGGTATACTGCGAGCATTAATGATATTTGTTTACTCAAAACTTGACTGCCCAACTAAATCTGTTTGTTAGTCGGCAAGCGGTGCAGCAACTTATTTGAAAAATCAAGACCTAAGTAGCAGTATCTAAATCTGAAAGTGCATAATCTATGTACAGGCAAAGCCCTAAAGTATGAAAACCTTCAGTCGCTTACCTTCAGAGCTATATTTAAAAATTAAAACCACATTACACGTTAAGCCTTGCCAGTCGATTTTGTTCTCGCTAGTCTACCCGAATGGATAGAATAAGAGTTGCCTCTCTACAGTATTACATACGTCCAGTTAAATCTTTTGATGACTTTGCTCAGCAGGTTGAAGCCCTGATCGAGACAGCTGTCGATTACAAGGTTAAGCTCCTTGTTTTTCCTGAATACTTTACGGTTCAACTTTTAACTCTTAGTCAAATCAAGCGCCCAATTGCTGAACAAATTCGTGACCTCGCAGGGCAAGAAGAGCGAATCGTCAATTTTATGTCTGAGATGTCTCGTAAACATAAAATTATTATTGTGGGCGGCACACTCCCCGCCTTCAATGACGAAAAAAATAAAATTTTAAATAAATGCTATGTCTACGCAAAAGACGGCAGCCCCCATGTGCAAGCTAAACTCCATATGACTCGATTTGAAAAAGAGGAGTGGCTTGTTAGTGCTGGGAGTCGTTTGAGAATATTTGAAACTGACTTTGGTAAATTTGCAGTCAATATTTGCTATGATGTTGAGTTTCCTGAAATTGCTCGTGCGGCAGCGAGACTCGGGGCTCACTTTTTAGTTGTGCCCAGCTGCACAGATGATCGACACGGTTACTTACGTGTTCGATATTGTGCACAGGCACGTGCTATCGAAAATCAAATGTATGTTATTCATTCTCCACTTGTGGGCTCAATTCCCACTGTCCCCGCGGTTTCTTTAAATTATGGTCAGGCTGCGATTTACACTCCGAGCGACTACTCTTTTTCAAGAGATGGTCTCTTAGCTGAGGGTGCGGTCAACCAAGAGAGTATGGTTATTGGCGATATCAATCTCACTCTTATTGAAGAATCTCGCAAAACAGGTACGGTGCTGCCTCTTCGAGACAGCCAAACCACAAGTGAACTATTAAGCGTGGTTGATAATGTTAACCTCTCAAACTAATACAACTCAAGTTCGACCTCATATCGAGATTTTGCACCCAAGGCCTGAGCACTTTGCAGATATTCAAGAGTTGTGTCGTAAGGTTTATCCGTTCACTAAGCCTTGGTCGATCGACCAGCTTGAGTCTCACCGAGCTTACTTTCCCGATGGGCAACTCATTGCCGTCAACATGGTGAGCGGAAAAGTTGTTGGGCTTGCGTTCAGCCTGATTATTTCTTGGGACGACTACTCACCACAAGACAACTGGACAGATTTTACCTCTGGTGGTTTTTTTCATAATCACAACCCAAAAAGAGGCAAAACTCTTTATGGAGCTGAAGTTATGGTCGACCCAGAGATGCGTGGCCTCGGTATAGGTAAACTTCTCTATCAGGGTCGCCAAGAAATAGCCTACAAGTATGGACTAAAAAGAATTCGAGCAGGAGCTCGCCTTCGCGGCTATAGCAAGTTCAAAGATAAATTTTTACCGAATGAATATGTTAAAGAGGTTATGGAAAAAAGAATCTATGACCCCACTCTTAGCTTTCAGCTGAATCAAGGCTTTACAGCCATTGATGTGGCCAAAAATTACTTGTTTAACGACCCAGAGAGCTTAGGCTTCGCCGCCGTTATCGAATGGCTCAATCCGCAAGTCATAACAGAAAAAGATATAAAAAAGCAAAAAGAGAGCGTTGAAGCTTTTTTAACAAATGAAAAATATGTTTCTGAATTTCTGCCCCGTGAGTTGCATCGCCTAGTTCGAAAAAGCACTTTGGCGCTTGGTGATGTTATACGCGAAACAGAAGGTCAAAAATTTTACAACAGTATTGAAAATTATCGTGTCACTTTAAAAAAAATGCGTGGCTCTACCACACAAGATAAATTATCAAAGCTGATGAGTTCAGTTGAAAAAGAATCTGCAGCTGACCAGCTCAAAATTGCCCACGCCTTTGCTCTGCAACTTGAAATTGTAAATGTCTGTGAGACCGCCTATCGCACTTGGCGCCTAAGGCAAAAGCCCACTCCTCAAGGGCTTAAAAAACGCCTAGATTTAAAATTTGTACTGACGGCTCACCCCACAGAGGCTCGCTCGCCTATTGTTGTTGAGCTCCTAAGAAAGCTTTCAGACCTACTTATAGATGGCATTCACAATAATTTTGTATTTAGTGAGCAAGAACTTCTCAGCCAAATACGCTTGCTATGGCTAATGCCCCTTTCAAAGAGAAAACTACCCACTGTTATTGATGAGGCTGAATTTTTATTTTCTATGGTTTTTTCTGAAAAGGTATTTGATTTTTTTGTCAGTAAAAAACCGAGCTATGATCTCAAACTCAGAACCTGGGTTGGCGGCGATAAAGATGGGCACCCCGGAGTGAATGCCGATGTCATGAAGTCATGCCTAGCTTTATCGCGTGAACATGTATTACAGGTTTTAGAAAATAAGCTGCTCACAGTAATAGAAGACTTAGGCCGTGTTGAGAGCTCTGCGAGCAAAGGGAGCCCTGTCGATACTATTAAAAGCTTAATAAAAGACCTCGACAGTCTTAAAAAAATATCAACTGGCGATGGCAATCGTGTTAAAAAATGGTGCATGAAGTTTAATAAACTTCTGCGCAGTTCTAACCCGCTAGTCAGCAAACACTATCAAATTATTCTTATTGCTCAGATGCTTAAAATTTTTCCGGCATTTGTTTTACCCATTGAACTGCGCGAAGATGCTGGCGAAATTAAGCTCGCCCTGACCGACAAGCAATCACCAATTCGACAAATGATTCGAGAGCTTCGTAAAATATCAGGGGCCCTCAGCGTGATTTTCTACGCAAGAGGACTCGTTATCTCGCATTGCGAAAGTGCTGAAGATATTGAGAATGCATCAAAACTCGCAATGCTTGCCGGGCGCACAAAGGCCTTTCCGATTATACCACTTTTTGAGAGTAAAGAAGCGCTTGTGCAGGCTAAGAAAATCTTAAAAAGTTGGCTCGCTAAAAAATCAAATGTCGAACAGGCGCGAAGGCACTGGTTCGGCCATATTGAGGTTATGCTCGGTTACTCTGATTCAGCAAAAGAGATCGGCGTATTACCTAGTCGCATCTTGATTCAAAAAGCCATGCAAGATATTGAAAACACGCTGCGCCCAAGTGGCATCAAGCCCGTATTTTTTCATGGCTCCGGCGGCAGTGTCGCTCGTGGTGGCGGCAGCTTAAAAGAACAAGTCTCTTGGTGGCCAAATTCAGCCATGGAGAAACCTAAAATAACGGTTCAAGGCGAAATGATTCAACGGCTTTTCGCTACAAAAGAAATTTTAAACTCTCAGTGCTCACACCTAAGCAATGAGGCTATGCGCCGAAGGGTTAAAAAAATTAAGTCTGTAGCTAGCTCTTCACTCCATCATTTTTCATCATTTGTAGAAGCTGAATACAAAAAACTGCTAAGTGATGGCGAGAAGTTAGAGTTGCTACTTGAATCAAGCCCCTATCGTTACTTGGATGTTTTGCGAATTGGCTCTCGCCCTGCCAAACGACGAAAAGACGGAGAAACTTTTTCTATAAGCTCCCTTAGGGCTATACCATGGGTACTCTGCTGGACGCAAAATCGAGCCTTGCTCCCAACATGGTGGGGCATTGGCACCGCTTGGAAGTCGATTTCAGCGGAAGATAAAGAAAAACTAAAAATCGAATTTAAAGAAAATCCGTTTTTCTCTTCATTTGTAAAATCACTTGGTTTCACACTCGGAAAAGTTGAACTGAATGTTTGGAAGCTTTATTTTAAAAATAGCCCAGAATCTCAAGCCTTCTTTAAGCAAATGGAGTCAGAATTTAAATTTGCAATTGATTTTGTAACTACAATGAGTGGCGATAAAAATCTAATATGGCACAGGCCTTGGCTTGAAGAGAGCATCCGCTTACGCGCGCCACACATTCATATATTAAATATTTTGCAATTAATCGCCATGCGCCGATACGACGAACCTCTTTTAAAAGAAACTCTCGTTGGCATTGCCTGCGGCATGTTAACGACCGGTTAATTTAAGGTACCTGGTAACCTTTTTAAGACTCAGTGCAGAATTTGAATAGTAGACCTGCCAAATATTTTGCCTCTGACTCCCCAGCGCTTAGTTGGGGGGTCTACTGGCTTTGAACTAAAATTATTTTTACTCCATACCTCACTTAGCTCATAGAGATTTACAGCTCGTGAATTGACCTGAAATACGTTTGTTGCGAGAAAATATGTCTGCCATGGCGATGCTAATTTCGCATTACTTATTTGCTGGCGAGTGGCTTCGAAATGCATACGGATTCTTTTGTCTCGCGAAGGTGTACTCCATATGTCATAAAGTTTGGACTTTGTGTTGCGACAGTATCTTCGATTACGACGCGTTTGATTGCATGCACGATAACCCTTCTCAACCACACCCACTCGCTCGTGCAAATAAAGCTTCAGCTCTCTAAGGCTGATTTGCGCTAAGGCTTCTTGGCTCATGCTGGGCTTTACAATATTGTAGACATAATTATGAAATGTGCCATTGCCTAACTCGAGTTGAAACTGTTCGGTCGAAAAATCAGGCATATTTTGTGGCTCGACATACTCCCACCCATAAGTCCCGCGCACCGGCCATAGAAATCGACGAAAACCCTCTGCCGCCGTTTTGGGCTTGGCTTCATACCAGTAAACCAAGTGCTTTGTATTTTTGATCTCGCGGGGCACTGTTGATGATACAAATTCAAACGGCATTTCTTTTGGATCAGTCAAATTCATTTTATAAATTAAATCCACATGCTTTGAAGAATCTAAATTCAGAAAAAATGCACCTGGAAGCAAATTCGTGAGACTCACGGGGTAACTATCTTCTGATAATGTGACCGTCCACGAACGCCGTAAAATATAATTAAGTGCAGTTAAAAATCTGACATCTTTCTCCCATGTTTCTGCAGTGGGAAGATCGCTCCATAATGGATTGGATGTTTCATGACTGATAACACCATCATCTACTGTTGTGGTCAGCATAGGGAGCTTGTGAATGCGAGCGAAAATCCATCTAAACCCATAAACCGTGTCGGCACAATCAATCGGTATATTTCGCTTTTTAAAAAATTCAGGATCAGCCGCAACGTCACCTAGCCAACTGGCAAAAATCTCCTCGTAGTCCCAAGACCAAGAATAAACGCTCTTATATATACCAGAAACTTCAGCCTCTGCTATAACTTCATGTTGTAAAATTAAAACTGATGAAATTAGAAGGCACCAAAAAAACCTCATTGTAAACCCCAACGCCTTGCTGGCAAATCATAGGGCTCAGAGCTATAAAGTTTCTCACTCCAAATCTCATAAATTTCAGCTAAGCTTATCGGCTGCCCCTCAAACCGAAACACCTCTGTGTTTTCGGTAAATTTCTTCCATAATCGGTTTGCTTTCTTGTCATTCGAATTATTCACATCAGTTGTCACCTCGACAAAAAGATCGGCAATGCGAGCATCTCGAGAAGGCGTGCTCCAATCATCATAATCTTGGCTGGCCACATCTCGACAACTTGGTCGATTCACACAAAACTGATAACCATCCTCAACGATTTGCACCCGGCTTTGAATGTATTCAACGAGCTCCTCTAAACCTCGCTCAATTTTTGCCAAGTTATTTAAGTTGGGTTTAATTTTCTGATAAATATAACCTGAGTAGGTTAGGCTAGACCCATTCATTAGATCTGGATCATATTGCTCGAGAGAATAATGCGGCATCTGATCAGGCCTTGTAAAACTCCAAACACCATTTTGCTTAACAGGCCACAAAAATTTACGAAACCCGCTTTTTTGGTCTGTACTCTGATGACCAGCCCAATAGTTGACAAGCTTAAGTGGATTTTTGCTGCGGGGAACTGTGCCAACTAAAAAACGTAGCGGCATATTTTTTTTATTTTTATAGTCTGTACTCACAATAATTTGAGCATGGTGTCCGTTCTCAATATTGACGTACATTGTACCGGCCTGAAAAGCATCAGCACTAATTTCTACTGGATAACTTTCTAGTAATAAACTTTTTGTGTAAGTGCGCCTCATCACCCAATCTAAAGAAGATAAAAAACGCGAATCGCGCCTCCAATCGCTATCGGTTGAAAGGTGGCTCCATAGTTCGTTTTCAGACTCATTGGTAAAAATTCCTTCGTGTGAGTGCACGGCCATTTTAAGATCGTTCTGTCGCGCAAAAATCCAGCGAAGGCCATAAACTACGTCTGCACAGTCAACAGAGACCCCAATTTTAACAAAAAAATGAGGGTCTTGAGCTTCAGCTGTTAACCACTGAGAGAATTTCTGCTCCCAGGCCTGAGACCAATTATTTTGCCCCGCCCATATAGGCGCACCCTCCGATTGGAGTGGCTGCAATATTAGAATAATAAATATAACGATTATTTTTTTAATAGCCCTCGTCTTAGCAAAAATTAACCGCTAAAGGGAGGCGCAAAAGGTACGTGGTAACCTTTTCAGGGTGCATGGGCTGTATAAACCCTATTTACCCTCTCTATATCGATTTTACTTAAGCCCATAACTGGAGCTACCGCGATATTTGTTTTAGACTTAAGGGTGCTCAAGCCTCCCCGCTTTGCAAACGAATCTGGTCGATAAATCATGATCGAATTGTAATCAAATGGCATACCTTTGTGAAAAGACATCAGAGATTCGGGCACTATCGCAAACTGCGTTTTATATAGCTCTTCAATATTATCCCATAATACATCAATATACTGATCACGATCTGTACGAGAATGCTCATGAATGAAACCCAAAGCGTGCATAATCTCGTGAGCAATTTCAGGGGCATAGCAATTATCTGAAAGCCAAATCGGCTGATGCCCGCCAACACGCCCCAAATACGATTTACACTTTCCCTCTTTAGCTTGAAAAACAATAGCATCCTGCTGCCCATTAAATGGCACAAACCGAATCGTCGTGTCATTGAAGTATTCAAATGCCTCTTGGACACGCTCAGGATGAGGAAATGGCTCAACAATATGATACGGAATATCTAAAGTCTCCCACAACTTCACTTTTGGTGGAGCCGCTACACCGCCCTTTTCTTTTAACTCTACAGTCGGTCGCCCGAGGATCACATCTCCAAAGGCTATGGCATTGCCTTCTTCGTCGAGTACAAATTCAATAGTTTTCGGTGGAGGAGAAGATTTTGGTTCAGCCTTTGCCAGCGAAGACGAAGGAGCCGTCACAGCTGGCACGGGCTTTTTAGAAATCTTAGTTCTGGCCTTTAATTTTGTTTTCTCGACGATCTTTTTGGGTATGGCTTCTTCTTCGTGATGAGCTAAAGTGATAGGATCAACAAGCGGAAACTGTCGCTTATACAGCCAAAAGCCGACCGCCAATACCACTAGAATTAAAAAATAATATCTCGTTTTCATTATTGATCTTCAGGCTATACGCTCAAATAAAACAAGTCACTGTCGAACTTTTCTACACACTGGTAAAAAATTATAAAATGCTACCTGCACCATACAATGAACAAGCGACACATGTTAAAACTGTACACTCAATACCCACGTTCATTTGTGAAGGATTTTATTTGAAGCCATTTGCTATAGTCTTTTTCATTTTCACGCTTTGCAGCCCGCACCTCGCACATTCAGAAATCAGCTATAAAGCACTGCATGTACCAGCAATACCGTTTTGCGGTAATCTTAAAGAATTCAACACCAACAATGCTTACTGGCTCGCATTAGCATCGAATGTTGCCTATGAAAATCATTCTACGGTAGAGGGCTTTAAAAACAATAAAGAGTATTCTGAAAACGTAAATGATCTTCAAAATGTAAGCACAGTTCTCGTTCAAGAAACTCCCGACGAAAAAAATGGCGTCATGGGTGTCAATACTGTTGTCTTGTTTGTTGAGTCTGAAACAGAATTAATTATTGCTATACGCGGTACTGAGCCAGATGATCCAACAGATTATGTTAATGACCTGTCCACTACAACTGTTCAATGGGACTGGGCTGGCAAGGTACATCTCGGATTCTACACTTATTTTCAGTCGCTATGGCTGGCCATCGAGCCAAAATTAAGCTCTGTAGCAAATAAGAATGTTTGGATCACCGGACACAGTCTTGGAGCCGCCGGCGCGACTCTCTTACATATTTATCTTGCGCGCCTTCAGGCCTATGGCAATTATCCGAATATAAAATTACGACCACTTTATACTTTCGGCAGTCCCAGAATCGGAGACGACATATTTGCCCAAGCGATTAATAACGATATCAGCATTCCACCTATGTATCGGCTGCGCAATGAGCACGACCCGGTCACGGTCTCACCCAAAATGAGTCGAAGCAATAGAAAAACCTATCGCCATGTTGGCCAACTAATTTATTTAAATGACGATGGTGAAATTGATCTCAAGGCCGATGAAAAAGAAATTGGTTCTAACTTTAGGGACATCCCCATATTCAATTACTTTCGAAGTTTTAGCAGTCACCTGCTGACTTCATACATAAGAAAATTAATTAGACGAATTCCTGCACCAACAGGTTGTGAGAAACCGAGCCAGAGATGATATTTCGTATTGCGACAATTGCATTACTGACACACATTTATCTGACCCCTGAGGTCTATGCCAACTCCTCTGCCCACACATCTTCAAGTATTTCGAATCGGATAGCCGAACGAGAGGCCAAACTCGAAGCTCAATACTTCGAATTATTTAATACTGAAGATCTCACCTATTTAGAGAATGATCCCATTTGCAAAACATTTCGAACTCAAGAAAAAATGGCATACACTAAAGAACAAATTCAGAAGCAAATTGAAAAAGGCGAAATAGAAGACCGTATACTGAATGCTTGTAAAGAAAATACCTGGGATAAAATTAGCAATACCGTTGGGCACATAGTTGAAGCCGGCAAAGAGGCCGTGCTATTAGAAAATATGACAGATTCGGCTGTAGAGCGCGCCACCCATTGGGCGCTATCGCAAAATGCATATGAAATTTTAATGTATCCTGATCTCGATCAAATATTAAAAACAAAATGTTATTCAGGTAACGATTATTTAATCCCGTATTTTAAGGCGGAACTTATTAAGAAT
>JAGRAK010000230.1 GCA_020434645.1 Bdellovibrionales bacterium
TACCAGGAGAAAAGGTCAGTGAACCCGGACTTAATGTATAATCGACTCCACTACCACTTGCTGTTCCCCCCGACGCGCTGTAATTGATCATTATCATAGAAGTACTTGGATTTGATAGCGTAACTTCAACCATATGCGTCCCTACACTCTCTGATGCACTGCTAGACGACGATGCAAACTGAACAATTGGCATTGGGTCATTCTCTGTAATCGTCATTGTATGACTAGTTGGAGAGCCAAAGCTTGCCCCAGTGCCGCCAGAAAGCCCCAACATTATTGTCTCATCGCCCTCATATATCGCATCATCATTAATTGTCACAAAAATACTCTTTATTGTCTCACCTGGCGAGAATGTGAGTGTGCCAGTTTGGGGAGTATAATCAACGCTACTTGTAGCTGTGCCGCCACCACTCGTATTGTAATCCACTGTCACTGTAGCGCCACTTGAGCTCGATAAAACAACATCAACGTTAGCACTACCGACGCCCTCGGCGAAACTGCTTGAGGCCATCTGAAACTGTACCTGCACTGGGCCACCGCCACCACCACCATAACCGCCTTCATATATAGCAGTGCTATAAAATGTTTTTGCTCCACTCGCCATAGAGTATGGGCAGAGCACATACTGAACGCGGCCTTGACTTTGTGCTGTCATAATCGAGCTGCCATTAAAACTGTAAAAAGTATTAGGCATGGCAATGCTAGCCAACTTAGAAAACCCATAACCAGAAAGCCCAGCACAGTTTACATTGTCGTCGTTACCACGAAACTCTTCAGTGTTGCCGTTAAACCCAGAGGGTATAACTCTCATAAATAAATCTGACCCCGCCACACCCTTTGTCGTCGGCAACGATTCTGCAACATCTGGCAAGTAGTTCCAATTCATTGTAATCGTGCTACCCGTTACTGTGCCGGATAAAAACCCACCACCGTTACTCGTGTAATCATAGCGTGAGTAAGGACCTTTAAAGCCCGTCGCACCATCACTGCGAGTTACACTTCGCGGATCTAAACTGATCACATCTATAAAATTTTGAGTGCCACCACAAGTGCCCTGCCCTGAAGCTGCCGGCCCACTGGCATCGGCCGCTCCACCAGCGTCTCTAAAAGTCATATGATTCCACTGCAAAGTAGATGTGCTTGGCGCATCAGCTGTATACGCGCGCTCTAAATCAACAGTGCTCCCACTGTAATAGCAAACTTTCTTCGATGAATTTGAACTGTCTGAGCCAAACCATCCATAGACATTCGTGCTCTCCATGCGAACTTCACGGGGATCCGTTGGACTGTCATGACTCTCCCAGTAGCTGGGCACGGTGATCGCCAGTTGTGGTGTTGCATTAGCTACAACAGCGGCAGCATGAAGTGCACCCACATCTTTTGGTGCCCCAAAAAACTCAAGTCCGTCATTACGAATATAGTTAAATGAGATACCATCAAGAGCAAAAAGGCTAAACCACCCAGCAAACACTTCTGACTTCTCAATTAACATTGGTGGACGCCCGTTGACCGGAGAAAAATTAACCGCAATCGACCCTGTATAATAAGGCTCCCCTGTGTTTTTCATGCGACCTGTAACTTGGCCATCACCTGAGGGTGAGGCAATTGCGCTTGTCACAACGGTAACTGAATTTGTAGAAGAATCGACTGTAGCCTCAAGATCACCATAGTAAAATGACATGCCACCAGTCGTTGTATCTTGCATGACCATCAATGCCTGAAATAAACGCGCACTACCTGTGGGAATATCCATTGCAAATGAAGTAGGAGCTGCAGCCGCACTGTCATGACCATCCCAAGATAAATAAAGTGGCTTACTTATACCCGGCCCTCGAACATTTATTATGACATGATTGAGCTTGTCGTTACCAGACAGACCACCGACTTTACTCGATTTAGGAAGACCCAAATGAACTGTGGCAATTTTACTTTCAACATCACGAGTGCATGATGTCGTCAAAAGCATTGTCGAAAGTAAAAATCCTGCCGACAAAAAACCCACAACCACTTTTTTAAAGTGTTTTTTCTCCATAAACGCTCCACCTATCTTCTCGTTATTTAAGTCTTTGTATTTAATCGGCTTAAGATGGGCTCGACTGAAGTCTCAGCATGAGAATCAGGGCATTTTATCAAATTAAAACAGAATTAAAATTATCGAATTAAGACATACATTATGAGAATGAAATTCAAAATGAGCAGAAGCTTCCACCCCACCGACAAAATCTCGCGGTTCTGTAAATCTGTCTCAATTTTACTCATTTGACTTCGTAGTGCTTCAATATGAGAAAGTTCAAAATTCTGACTTTGCTCTTTAAGGTGAGTTTTCTCCTCAATAATTTCGGGGAGTGACTCTCGCTGCTTAAAAATATCTAAGCCCTGACTCTCTAGCTTTGGCAGAAGAAGCGACAGTGTTTTATACACATGAGGAGGAGCAGAACCCTCCTTCTGAGTCCACCGAGTCCAAGCTGACGGATCAACCATTAGCTCTTCACATATCTGTCGCCGCGAATACCCAAGTCGAGTTCGCATGGCTTCAAGATCACCATGAAGACTTATAATATTTTCTATCTCAGCTTCAAATTTAATTTTTCGAGGGGTCTTAATTTCAGCTAAATCCATGCTTAAATTAACTCATAAAAACTTGTATTTCACAATTTATAGGTTGCAACGCACAAAATACTCGACTTGTGAAATACAAGTTTTCACCTAGAAGTAGTACTTAATCGTTAAGAGCCCTTCTGCTATCAATATCACAGGCTCAGCCGTCGCCACCACGCCTAGCCTAAGGGCTGGCTCAAATGCAAAGTCTTTTGATAGTAGTTTTTCATATAAAAGTGCGCCCGAGAAGATCATAAAATACGGGAGTTGCACTTCACTTGTGTTCACGCTCGGCCCCTTTAAAACTTTCAAATCAACACTTGTTCCCTTAGAAAATTCAGCCCCACCCATAAGACTCCATGCTCCCCATGACTTTGGTCGAAGTCTGAGCCCTGCTGACGCACCAATAAAATCTTGCTCCAACCCGAACTTGTATTCGGTTGCTGAATTCTCGGGCTGAGTGACGCCTTCTAAATATGACCGGCGCATAACGACCCCCAATCGAACAGCCCACTCTTCTCCGTATGGCATGTCTACGCCTGCTGCAAAAAAAGTACTGAACCCCGAAAAAGTACCCACTGAATAAATTGCGTCTGAGGCTGTCTGCAAATCGCGCTTACCCTGCCAACCAAAAGATTCGATCACACTTGCGTATATAGAAAATCGTTTTCGCGGAATCTCGGCCACTATTGGTGAAATTAACCCCCATTTATTAGTTTCACTTTCAAGAACATACCCCTTTTGAAATCGACCCGAAGCCTTAAATAATACAGCTTTAAATTGGCCTCTATTTTTAGATGAAATGGCCACCTGCTCACCTAAGCTTAATCGATAAATAATTGAAGATGATTCACTGGGCTTTGAATAAACAGCAACCGAATCACCTGTAACGCTGTGAGTGAACCTGACTTCAGTACGCGCCAAGGCTGGAGGACAAAAAACAACGCCAAAAACAAATATGAGCGCAATGCGCGTTAAAAACATAAAAAATACCCCATGAAATATGTTACCTTCCCTTTCGCAACTCTTGACTACTTGACACCTAATGGCATAAAGTTTCGCCCTCATGAGAAATACGAAGTATCCAAAAT
>JAGRAK010000231.1 GCA_020434645.1 Bdellovibrionales bacterium
TAAAAGATTAGAAACTTCTCTCCGAACGGGAGAGCCCGTAGACATGTCGCAGACGACACCCAACGGTTTAGAGGCAGCACGAAAAGCGGCCATCTCTTTGTTTGATGATTTATCAAAAAAACATTCACATATAGTTTTGGGCGGGTTTAGCCAGGGCGCCATGCTGGCAACAGAAGTGACTCTTTATCATCAGAAAAAACCGGCGGGTCTTGTGATTATGTCAGGAACTTTAATCTGTGAGTCACGTTGGCGAGAGCTAGCGCCTTCATGCAGTGGCCTTAATTTTATTCAAAGTCATGGCAAGAACGATGCAATATTAGGGTTTAGCTATGCTGAGAACCTACTACACGTACTTAATGATGCGGGATTAAATGGTGAGTTTGTTGAGTTTAATGGTGGGCATGAAATTCCATCGAAGGTGTTAGAGCGTATCAGTAAATATTTATCTAAGCTTTTGGCGAATCGACATTAAAAATTAAAATTGAGTTTGAAGAACAAAGTTAACGTCAGGCGCTCCTGAAGAGTAGAAATTATCTTTTGAGTCAAAAGGCCCTATGCCCCAATCTTCAGCAATTAAAAATTGCCACGTGTTACCAGCGTTAGTTTTATATCTTAGCCCTATGGCTTGTGTACCTCTCCAGTAAACAAGACTGTTCCAGCCACTTGCAGATCGGTTTCGCGCACGTACATAGGGATCAGATGAGGCATCGTAGTATTCAAGATCATCTTCGTTGAGAAAGGGCGACTCTGCTCGCGCACTCATTATGAGTCCCCATTTCTGCGCCACTGAAAAATCAAAATTCAGTTCATACATTACAATATGGTTTTTGCGCGGCCACTCTTTTATTGCGGGGTTATCGCCAAGCCATGTGTAGCCAGCAGTGAGCCACATGCTGCTGGCTGAGAATATGGGTGCTCCTAAATGTAAAAGTAAACTTTGGTCAACGTGGCCACTGGTGCCACCCATTTTTTCATTTTGAAGCGGAAACTTTGTTTGTGTCGAAACGGCAAGCCCGCAGGGACAAGAGTCTTTTTGTTTGCCCATCCATTTTAAAATCCAATATTTAAGTTTTAGGCTGACATTGGCTACGCCGCCTTTATAAGAAGTGTCTTCAAAGTAATCAGTGCCATCTGTTTTCACAGAAAAAATATTTTGATTTTTGGGGTAGTACTGGCGATTGAATCTACGATTGCCGATTAAGACGTGAAAACTATCGATAGCATCATCCATCGCGCCACCATCACGATAGGCGTAGGGGATCTCGGCAGCTATCGAAAAGTTGTTTCCGATAGATTTTCCAATTTCTAAAATCGCGTGGGCCTGCTCGAAGTCCGCCATATACTCATACTGTTTGCCATTTCTTAAATCGTTCATGATCAGTGGGGCGTTCCAGGTATTTCCGCTTGAGACTTCAAAATTAATCCACCATGGTTGACTCCATCCAGGCTGCTCTCCGGTGGGGAGGTCATGCATCCATGCGAGTGGGTGTTGCATACGATATGATGGCGGAGCATCAGCGTGAGCCAATATCGGCGTATAAAATATATGAAGAGCAACAAATGCCTTTGTCGCAAAAAATGAAATCCATTTCATTGTGAATCTTTTCGGTATATTTTTCAGAGAAATTGAGGGTTTAGCATATTTTTGGAGATGTTGACGCAGGACGAGATTTGCCGTAGATGAGTCGCTATGAAAAAAATTTCGGGATGGGACTTCTGGGGCGTTGTTATATCAGGACTTTGCGTAGTCCATTGCCTGGCGATCCCACTCGTGCTTTTGCTTTTTCCAGTTATTGGTCTAGAGATTTTTCCGCGTGAAGATATAACTCATGCTGTTTTGCTTGCCTTTATTTTGGGTGTTGCGGGTCTAGCGTTTGTTAGCGGTTACCGTGTGCATGGTCAGTGGCGGCCGGTGGCATGGTTGGTCGCGGGTCTAGTGATTATTGTTTATGCCACTTTTTTTGCTCATGCTCAGTTAGGTCATAACTGGGAGCCTGTGATTGCTATCGCGGGCAGCCTTTGTTTGATTCGTGCTCACTATTTAAATCACAAATGTAAAAAGTGTGAAAGAGAGCACGCTCATAATCATGAGCATTAGAATATTTCGTAAGTTACTTTTACATTTTTAGAAGCGGGTCGAGCCTGGCAGGTCAGGCACTCACCGGCCTCAATATTGTCGTCAGTTAAAATCCCCATGTCATTTTGATAAACGACGCCATCTTGAACTTTAGCGATGCAGGCCATGCAGGCACCATCTAAACATGAATACGGCGGGTTCAGTTCAGCATCGAGTAGACATTCTAAAATAGTTTTATCTTTTTTGTAAGCGACTGTATGAAGCTGTCCTTCGATGCTCGCTTCAATAGTTTCAGGAGCAGAGAGTTTGGATTTATCGCCAATGACTATTGCTTCACTATCAAGGGTCAAATCGTTGTCTTCTGAAAGTGATGCTGGAGTTGCTGGTGATGCTGGAGAAGCAGCAACAGTGAAGCTCTCTTTAAAAATTCTCGATTTGTCTACTTGTTTGCTGATGAGTGAGCTCACAACTGCATTCATAAAGCCTTCTGGTCCGCAGATAAATTGAAGAGCCTCTTGATTTAGCTTTTGCCTCTCAAAGAATCCAAGTATTTTGTCTTGATCGATGCGTCCGCTGAGCCCTGTCCATGAGGGAGATGGTTTTGAAAAAATAAATTCAATATTGAGCCGTGAAGCATATTTTGTCGCAAGGTCAGTAAGTTCTTTTTTAAAAATTATATTAGCCTCTGAGCGATTTTGATAGAGCAGTACGCAGCGAGTATTTGGGTGCAGTTTTAAAGCCGATTTAATAAGTGAAATAATAGGAGTGATGCCACTTCCGCCGGCAAAAAAAGCCAGAGTTTGATTATGAATGGTTTGAGGTAAACAAAAATGACCGGCAGGTGGAGTGACCCAGAGTTTATCTCCAACTTTTACATTGTTGATGAGATAAGTAGATCCCTTGCCGCCAGGGACTAGCTTAATTGTAATTTTAAAGTCTGTTTCAAATTCAGGTGAAGAGGCCAGTGAATATGATCTTCGGACTTCTTCGCCTTGAATATCTAAAAACACAGTTACAAATTGTCCGGCTTTATACATAAATTTGCCGCCAGTCGTGCGCGGAATTTCAAGCACCAATGAAATTGTGTCTTCTGTTTCTTGAATGCGGTCTATAACTTTTAGTTCGTGGCAGACTTTTGTTTTATCTAATGACATATGTAATTCTCTTTTTATTTACGTTCACGTTATCTTTTCTTTAAAAAAATTAGTTTTATTATTTCAAGTAAATTTCAGCTACAAATTCGCCAAGACCAATAAGGTGAGGGCGCTCCTCAGTTAAGTTGATAATAAGAAGTCCACCAGGGACATAGGCCTTAATAATATGTGATTTGTTCTGAGTAAAGCTAACGGCTGCGGCGACGGCGCCAGTCCCACAGGCCTGAGTGTAACCGACTACTCCGCGTTCAAATGTTAGAGTTCGAATAGATTTTTTATTTTTCGCAGAATAAAAAGTGACGTTGGTTCCGTGTTTTTTAAATTGAGGCAAAGAACGAATCTTATTCACAATAATACCGAGTTTATCCACATTTTTAAAAATATTTTTTGTATTTTTTCCATGGGGTAGTGCCACAACGGCATGGGGTACGCCTGAG
>JAGRAK010000232.1 GCA_020434645.1 Bdellovibrionales bacterium
GTGAATCAGGTCGACCAATGCTCTACGGTTAATCGACTTTTAGACTCAGCACCACCGCCGGTGGTGGAAAGCTCGCACCTATTGCGTAGACTCATGCAGCTTGAGTCTATGGCGCCCTACTTAAACTATCAGGACACATTATTGATTGTAGATATAGACACGACGTCAACAGGGGTGCTTTCGTTTGAAGAAGATGTCATTCGAATCAGTGCAGATAAACTCAAAGAGAAGGGTGTACTTGAGCGCGCTATTTTATTTTTAAAACTTAATAATAACAGCCCACTGGCAGCAGCTGCCATTTCAGATTTTTTGTGGAGTGAATTTAAAGATTCTCAGCCCGATATTGAGGCTAAGCCATGGGTCTCATATGTCAATACGTTGAAGGGTTACTGCCGCTCTCAGGATGTACTGCTTTTGCATAATGATTTCTGTGTCACACATAATGAATTGAGCGACAGTTATATCTCGAGTGATGAATCGAGTGCTGTGCCATGGAGTTTGGCACCGGTGTACACACAAATTCTCAGGGATATCTATAGAAACTCAGAGCTGCGTGAAAAACAGCAGTTTTTAATGAATTTAATTTTTCTTGGTGAAATTGAAGACGGAGTGATTGAAGAGCTGGGCAGTGCTCAAAGTATAAATAATTTCGATAATTCGTTTCAACAAATGGTGCGCGACTGGGTGATGCCACTAGTTGCGAATGAATCGACTGTTAATGCTGCAATAATGAAATATGGCATTCAATCAGCAGCACAGGTTAACTACATTTATATTGGCCGTTCAAGCCGTGATTTGTTCTCTATTGATTTCGTACCTGAAGCTAAAGGAAAGCAAAGCGCGAAGGATCAATTTGTAATTCAATCCGGTACGTCGCAGTTTTTCTACCCGAGTGAAGTGCCTGTGCGCATGTCACGTAAAGAGGTCTTTCGCGACTTTAAAGTTCAAAATGTGATTTATGTTTCATGTGAGATGCCTGAAGTTGAAAGTCTTCTTGAGTTCGACGGGCTTGCCAAACGAGTCATCTTCATCAAAGAGTGTGGGGATGGCGTAATAAATTGGAATGCTTTTGTAGAGCTTGGTCTCAACGAGTTTTTAACGTCAAATACAAATATCGAATTTATCGAATTTAATATATCAGCTCTGAAGTTAGCCAAACGTGTGCGCGGCCCACTTCAAGATGCAGATAACTTTGTAGCATGGCAGAAATGGTTGCTCTGGCAAAAAATCGTGAGCGATGACGGCCCACAAGTTCAGCGGCCGCTTTCAGCCATCGATGGAGTTAGTCGATTTCGCGTATTTTAATTCGCGTATTTTAAAAATGACTATGAACTTCGATGGGCTCATTTTTTTCATTCACACGTACTAGTTTAGGTTCGTGAACAGCAGCCTCGTCTTCAGTGTAATTGGCGTAAGCACAAATAATAACAATATCGTCGCGGTGAACCTTTCTTGCCGCCGCCCCATTCAGGCAAATCTGATTTTTTTCGCCATAAATGACATAGGTTGTGAAGCGTTCACCATTGTTGCAATTGTATATGTCCACTTGCTCAAATGGGCGTAGCCCGGCAAGGTCGCATAGTTTCGGATCAATAGAGATAGATCCCTCATAGGCCAAGTCGGCGCCGGTGACTGTGGCTCGATGTATTTTACACTTCAACATGTTGAGTTGCATGATTCCTCCGCAATGTGTTTTCATTTAAGTTGTGAGCAATATATAGACCGATCAGAACAAGATCAGGGATTTCATCATCAAATATTTTAGACTCATGAAACAGACTAGAGAACCCTCCGGTGCCAATCACGCGGGCGGGGGCATTATTAAAGGCTTCTTTAGTAAGCCGTGACACAATTTCTTTAATAGCGCCAAGGTGCCCGAAATAAAGCCCTGATTGAATGCCTTCTATGGTCGTCTTGGCTAATGCCGTTTGGGCTTCTATAATTTCAACAGTAGGCAATTTTGAGGTATTCGCCTCTAGGGCATTCATAGATATTCTTAAGCCCGGTATTATGGCGCCGCCCAAAAATTCTCGCGCTGCACTTACTGCACAAAATGTTGTAGCGGTGCCCATGTCGATAATAATTATGTTTTCTTCAGGGTATAGATGGGTGACAGCAATGGCATTGGCAATTCTATCAGAGCCCAGTTCAAGTGGGTTTCTGTATTTTATATTGAGGCCAGTTTTTACGCCTGCTTGAAGTACAAAGGGGACCATATTATTGAAATACTTTCGACAGGCATTTTTTAATGAATGGAGAACTTCTGGCACAACCGTACATACGGCAATTTTAGATATGCTGTGTGGCTCAACAGCATTTTCTCTTAATACAGATCTTAAAAAAACGCCGATTTCATCAGAACTTGAGGCACTCTTTGAAGACCTGCGAAAATGAAACAATAGTTTATCTTTGTCAAAAACTCCGCCATAAATTTGGCTGTTGCCAATATCAAGACATAAGATCATTTTTTGCTCCAAAATTTAAGACATTGTTGTTCGCAAGAACTTGTGTGCTGATCAATCGGTCGAGCGCGCAGGCAAGTTCTTGTGTGTTCTCAATGCGCGAACCGACAGCACTGCCTCGTAAGTATAAATTGAATATGTGCTGATGGTGTTTAGGCCTCATTTCATTTAGATCATTGTGAACAACACAGTCGATGTCTTTAGAATTTAGAAGTTTTTCAGCGGCCGCAAGCTGTTCGTTTTTGTCTGCTGTGTTGGTGAGCTTAAATGCCACGATTTTGATTTCAGGATTTTTTGAATAAGTTTTCAGTTGATTTACAATTTTTAAAGTGGGCTTCAACTTTACGGTTAGAGATTGACTCGAATTAATTTTAGCATTTTTGTCTGGGGTGTGCTCAGTGTCCGAAGACATAATTTTATCAACTGTAAAATCACTCACAGCGGCAAGGTGAATAACCGCTCTAAAATCTTCGGTTGATAAAGTTTCTTTTAGTCTAGAGTTGAGATCGGCATGGTCTGTATACTCTATTAAGTTTTCAACACGACTGGGTTTTACCGCCGATTCAGCAGCAAGGGCAGTGACTTCGTAACCGAGATCTGAAAGCGTATCGGCTAATTGTGCCCCAGTTTGCCCAGTGCTCGTGTTTGTAATAGCGCGCACTCCATCAATAGGCTCACGAGTGCCACCAAAAGTGACAAGTATTCGGCCATGTCTTGATGTCAAATCTGATTTTAATAAGTTTAAGCATCTAAAAATGTCTTGTGGCTCCATCATCTTGCCGAGGCCATTTTCACCACACGCTAAAATGCCAGATTGTGGTTCAAGAATATGAATCCCATTTTCTTCAAGTTCTTCAAGGCTAGATTGAACAGTGTAGTGTGAGTACATTACAGAATTCATCGCAGGAGCTAAGTATAACGGCTTTGTTCTTTCATATGCGAGATAAAGTGTCGTAAGCAAGTCATCAGCTAACCCAAGGGCAAACTTATTTATGTGATTTGCCGATATGGGTGCGACAACAAAAATATCAGCCCAGCGTGCAAGACTGATGTGATCCATCATATGCCCAGATGTGAAATTATCAGACAAAACCTTTTTGCCAGTTAGGCCTTCAAGAGTTGCTTCGCCAACAAATTTCAGCGCAGAAGGGGTCGCCACCACCTGCACGTCATGACCAGCTTTTACTAATTGTGAGATTA
>JAGRAK010000233.1 GCA_020434645.1 Bdellovibrionales bacterium
ATTTACATCTGAAGGGTATGCAGCAGGGTATTATGGGTATATATGGGCAGATGTTCTTGCCGCCGACGCTTATGAAGCATTTGTAGAAACCGGCAACTCCTATGACCCGGCTGTGGCGCTTAAACTCTACAAGTATATATACTCAATAGGCGGTTCAGTTGATCCGGCGCAAGCTTATCGAAACTACCGAGGACGTGACCCTAAGATTGAGGCTCTATTGCGAGCACGGGGCTTTCCGGTAAAATAACAAGCATAGGGCATAAGCGTAAACTTTAATGTATCAGATTTATAAAGAGCAGATTGAGATTGAAACTCCTGATGAGTTAAAAAAGCAATCTGCTCTTTTTTTACGTCGATCTTTAGCTGACTTTTTAGAATGTGATCCTGAGACCCTTCATATTAAAAGACATGAGTCGGGTAAGCCTTATCTTGATTTATCCGTTTCAAAACTGACATCCAGTCGACCTGTATCATTTAACCTATCTCATACAGATTCTTATTTTGCTTTAGCTTGCTCAAGTACTGTTGATATTGGCCTCGATATTCAGATTCATAGACCATTTAATTCTAAGGTTTTTGAGCGAATATCTTCAGAAGAAGAGCTAGTGAGTTTTGGCAATATGGCCATGTTAAATAATGAGCACTTCTACCGAGTTTGGACAATAAAAGAAGCTGCGATAAAATGTCTTGGGGAGGGATTTCAATTCTCTCCAAAGAACTTAAGTATCAATTTTGAATCAGAAGAGATTCATTTTGTTAAACCTCCAACTCAAAATTTTTTGTTTATTCAGTCTTGTTCAAAACTTAAATTTGAAGAGCTTAAATTGTTTGCGGGATGTTCAAGCCACATCGTTTGGGCTGTCGAGTAACGACTAGACCATAGTCGCGATAGCGCCGCGTAACCCAGATAAGATCTTGTTGTCAGGCAAGACTCGCTTTAACCTGTTTATGTTAAGCTGTTTTTGGTTATGCCAAAAGCGTACATCAATCAATTTATTTAATAAATTAAAGGTGGGGTTTTTAAATGAGGGCAATTTTTCTAATAGTTGTCGTGGCGATCTCTGTGATCAGTTGCATCAGTACGAACTCAATTGACCGAAGAGTTGCCAGTGGCGATTATTCATATGCAGAAAATGGATTAACTGGGAGCGAGGCCAGTGACTACTGGCATATTAGTGAAGGTGCTGATGTGTATCCGTATGCTTGGATTAAACGCCTTACGAATACAGTAGCAACGGTAAGGTCACCTTACTTCACTGATTTAGATAAAAAATATGGCATCCTGCGCGAGCCAAATTATGGCAGCTACTCTCATATAGTGCCATGGGTTGGTCTTACTCTCGCGTGGAGTGATGCTCCTGAAGATCAGGCCGATATAACAAAAGAAAAATTGCAGCAAAAGGGTATTCGTGAAGAAGATATTTTAAATCGCTATCAAGTGATAACCGGCAAGTACGGGGGAGAAGTTAAAAGTATTGCAATGGTCGGTACGAATTGCTCAGCTTGTCATAGTTCACAACTGAATGTCAGCGGAAACCCTATATTTATCGAAGGAGCTGGCAATCGTCTAGATATCCGTGGATTTTTTAAAGACATGATGGGCTCGACAATTAAGATGATGCTAAAGCCAGCAGAGCTCAAGGTTTTTCTAGAATCATTTAATTACACGCCAACAGAAGCAGAAATCATTTCAAATGAATTTGTTTACAAGTTTAAAAGAGATTTGCGTTTGCCTGGTTTTATTAGTCGAGGGGCTAAAAGACATATTTTAGGAATGCCCGAGTGGAATCAAAAATCACGCCGGGATTCAAAGGAGAGCCCGTCTGCTGAAGTGAGCCCGGCTGAATCGGCTAAGGTTCAAGCTGAACAGGTGACTGCAGACAAAGATCTAGATGAGTATTTTGAACATTTGGCTGATCCCCAGCTGAATTTGCAAGAAAAGATTGCCAAACTTGTTATTCAAAAACATTTACTTCGTCATCGTGATGTTGTCGCGCGATATTTAAAAATTATGTTAGCTCTTACCGTGTTTAAAGATGACCCTGCAGTTCGAAATCATCAGATAAAAAATATTGATCTAAAAGCTGTGCTTTCACTCGAGCTTCAGGCTCGCATGGAGTATATGGCAAAACTTATTTCAGGGTATCCTGAGACGACAGAGGCTCTTGCGCGATACGGTCGAACAGACGCATTTGGCCGAATCGGCAATACCGTGGCAAGAATGCATGATCCGAACCCTTTAACCGGGAATGTTTCATTGCCGTCGATCTGGGCGATTCAGTATCGTGATATGTTTCATTGGAACGGCAATACCAATTCTGTTTTGATGAGAAATATCGGGCAGTCATTTGGCCTTGGCGCTGTACTTATTGAGCCTGATGCTAAAGACGGAAAGAAAAATCGCGCCACAACTAATTTTGAAAATTTAAATAAAATTGAAAATTTGATGTATAAAATTGAAGTTCCGCAATGGACAAAACTTATTGGTGAAAACACCATAGATAAGTCTAAAATTGAATTGGGTTGCAACGCCTATATTTTCAATTGCATGAACTGCCACTCTTCTCACAAAAAAGTGGGGCCGAATAAGGAGCTTTTGCAGTATAGGGTGTTTGACTTGCGCTTTATTGGAACAGATCCAAATCAGGCAGTACTGCAAACAAAGTTAATAAATGGTTTGCCATTAAGAAAGGCACTTTTTGGGTTCACTCAAGGGGTGCGCGATCAGTATCATGCTGACTTTCCTGAAAAGGTATCAAGTGAAGGCATGTTAAAAAACATGGAGGCTTCTTATCAATTGCGCGGTCAAGAAGTTTTTCGTGACACTTTCTTAGGTGAGACTGAAGCTAATGTTAAATACAACTTAGACTATGTTGATATTCAAGCTCAGTCGGGTTATGCCGCTCGCCATTTAGCAGGGGTTTGGGCATCGGCGCCTTATTTGCATAATGATACAGTGGTCAGTATGAAAGAGCTGCTCACCCCGCCAGAGCAGCGCTTAAAGCGCTTTCGATTAGATCACCGTGAGTACGATACTCAAAACATGGGGCTCGCAACATTTAGTGATCAAGAGTTAGATGTAGTTTGTTCTGAACGCGAATCGGCTTGCATGAAGGTCAATAACTCTGGAGTGAAAGAGTTTTATGCCAAGATGAAGGCCGGCAAAAATGTATCTTATAAAGATATTACCGGTAATGGTGACAGCAATTTAGGGCATAACTATGGAACTAAGCTTTCAGAAGAAGAAAAAATGAGTTTGATCGAGTTTTTAAAAGTTCTTGAGCCGGAGCGTGAGTACGCATGGTCCAGTGGTCGTAAGTATTATGAAATTATAGGGTCTGTTTGTAAGGCAATGTAAAAAAAACGGAGAGTAAGAATGAAAAAAATAACACTAGTTACAGTTCTGGCATTTATAACAAGTTGTGCAGGTGGGCATCGTGTGAATCGATATCCGACATCACTAAGTTCTGATGGTAAATTCACAATGAATGATTATGAGCCGGGTACTGATGCCTATAAAGAGTTAACGGGCACATTGCCAACTCCAATGGTAGATAATTATCTTCAGACAATGGAGCAAAATTCGGGCAAAGGGCTGTCTGATGTAAAATCTAGATTGGCTGCGCAGGCCAGATTGATCGG
>JAGRAK010000234.1 GCA_020434645.1 Bdellovibrionales bacterium
TGCCAAATCCTCCGCCGAAATTGGAGTCAATCCAACTGGTGAACCGCCAATATCTTCTTCATTTTGAGGTCGTTGTACCCGCTGATGTTGATTATGATTTCGAAATCCGCCACCGCCCTGACTTCTATGGCCGCCGCTTGACTTATTTCGACTAAACGAGCGCCCTCCGCCACCGCCGCCTCGACTGCGATAACCACCGCTGCCTTGTCTTTCTCCGCCTGTGTTTGTCGTCGGGCCTGGCTCATCTGAACGCTCAGATGGGGCTTCTTTTGACTTTTCTACAGGGGCTTTAGGAGTAGATTTTGCTTCGCTTTTGCTCTCGTTTCCAGATGATTCTGACATATTTTCTCTGCTTTTTATGAGTTTGTGTGGGGTAAGGTTTCTAACTTAATTTGTCTTTAATCCCCTGAAGACGTCATTTATGTAACATATTAAGGGCTATACCTGTCAATGCCCTATTTTGAAGGTAATTTTACACTAATTCAAGCCCAGTATCATAATACGACACAGTAGCGTTTCATATAGAGACTTAGTAAAAGATTCTTAAACTCCGTTTGTGAACCTCCGATAAGCTATTGAACGCTCGGAGGACATAAAAATGAGCAATTCTGAGACTACTCAGCCCGCTGCACGAATTCCACTTCAAATGGACGTAGAATTTCGCCGAAGTTATTCGCGCAGCGATACTAAAGGCAAACTTAAAAATATCAGCATTACAGGTGCATTTCTTGAACTCAAAGAAGTTGAAGAGATAATGCCAAAAGACAAGCTGCTTATTACTATTTATGTAAGCGGCCGTGAACGACAAATACCAGCTTATGTTGTTTGGAATAGCAATATGGGCTGTGGTGTTAAGTTTTTACCAAACAATAATCGTGATGTTCAAATCATTGATGATCTAATGTACTTCGTCGAGAACACTCGCTCTTCACAGAGAGAAGTTCTCGACAGTATATTTAAAAAAGTATCTTAATTAATCAATTTGCGTATTTGCAGCGGTTTGAAATTCTATTCCGCTGTTTCGTTTTGCGCGTTTCTTACGAATAATAATAAACATCGCAATAGCCGCAATAAGTAAAATCGCGCCCGTCATGAGTGTCATTAACTGATCTGGATCATCACCTAAACCCTCATCCATTTGTGTTGACGCTGCAGCTACAGGTGGTGCGGCCTGCATTGGCGGAGGTGGCGGTGGCGCAACTTCTGCCATTGGCGGCGGTGGCGCTGACTCTTGCATCATGTCTTGATCCATCGCTGGCGGTGGTGCGGCCGCGACATCATCTGGCATTGGAGGCATATCTTCAGCTGGTGGCATAGCATCTACCGGTGGCATATTATCCATCGAAGAACCGGTATCTGTACTGGCCGCAACAGGTGGCATTGCTCCACCTACATCTCCACTCCAATACCGAAGGCGCGTGCCCTCCATCAGTTCACCTTTAGATTCAACATCAAGATTTGTTGCCCATAATTCTTTCCAACTATTTGTGTGTCCTAAAAGGTCTTTGGCTATAACTCTGATGTTGTCGCCTGGTTTAGATAAATATATTTCAGGAGCCAATCCTTTTTCTTCATAAAAAGTAAGAATTGCCGTTTCATCATCTGGTCGAGTAGGCGAGCTATAATAAACTTTATCTCCAACTTTCATTGAACGACGAGCTAATGTCGAATTGATATCTTTTAATTCTTGCGACCTATCAGATCCATATATTTTACGTGCCACAGACTCTGTGGTGTCACCAACTCTGGCCACATACAGCCCATTAACTAAAACTCCTTTTTTTCTGTACGGAGTAGTCATCATTTTTTGAAGCGGTATCATTGGCTTTGGAGCCGCTGGTTCTTCGCTAAAACCTTGAGTCTCATCATAGCTGTTAGACATCGCCATATCGTCACTTGGCGCAGCTAGATCTGGAGCTGTTGGCTCTGGAGCATAATCACTCGTAGCCAATTCTTCTGTCGGCGCACTTGTCGCTGAATCATCAAGACCTGCAAAGTCATCTAAGCCCGTTGATTCAGTAGAATCAGCGGCAACATCCGGTGTCGACTCCATTGAGTCTGCACTCGGTTCGTCTAGGCTGAAATCATCAGATGCTCCAAGCTCTTCAAGTCCTCCGCCCTCTGTTCCCTCGGTAGTTGCGACGTCTGAGCCAAAATCATCCATCGAACCTTCGTCCATCATGGCGCTGTCGCCTGCCGCGGAATCTCCGGTAAGTTCTGAAATGTCTGAGTTTTCTTGGTCAACTTTCTTAGACGTACAACCTGTAAATCCAAGAAGAAAACTTAATACAACAAGTAAAATTATCTGCTGTCTCATGCTGTAGTACCTTTACGTTTAGGTGAGAATTCTTTCTCACATCATTATTACAGCACAATAAAAATCTAAGGAGAATCATTTATCTTTTGTTCTCCACCTAGGTCAGGCTCGACCATAGTCCAGAAAATTTATAGGGAATGCCACCCTACTTAAGAAATTTAAATTTACTTTTGAGCTTTATATTGTTTTTTGCAAACCAACCCTGATTCACTTCAAGCGCATACATGGCCGGTTGTACGCTGTGATAAGATGGTAAAGTTCGCTGCATTTCGCTAGTAACCGGGGCCATGTCTTGAATATCAATAAGCTCCTGATTTTTATTAAAAAAGCCAATACTGAGTGGAATAAACGTATTTTTCATCCAAAACGAAAGCCGCTGCTCACTGTTGTAAATGAAAATCATGCCGCTATCTTTGTCTAGTTTTTTGCGAAACATCAGCCCTTGTTGTTGCTGTTCTGACGTCTTGGCTATTTCAATATTTAATATTTTAGTCCCGAGTGACAACTTCCCCTTCTCAAACGAGACCTCTTGGGCCCGGCAGCCGGTTTGTAAAAAAAATAAACTCAGAAATATAACTAATGAATTCTTCATCGTGACATCTTCGCAGCATGTATCGCTACGCCATAACGAACTCCTCGTATAGAAACCACAAGCTCTGATTTATTTAAAGCTTCTAGCGCTGCAAGCAAAATGCACATTCCTGCCACTATAACATCAGCGCGTTTAGGATCCATCCCGACAACTTCTTGTCTACTTTTTAAATCCATTGCTGCAAGTTTATTAATCCATGTGTTCAAATCATTTGTTGATATTTTATAACCATGTACCAACTCATCGCTATATGGAGCCCCCTGCATAACCGCCGCCAATGTTGTAGGCGTGCCTGCGACGCCAATAATTTCGGTTAAACTTGCTTGTGGCAATTGATCTTTACTTTCAAAAAACTTCTTCACCGCATATTCTTTTATCTGATTCACTTCTGCGATCTGAATTGGGTGCCCAGTTACAAACATCTCCGTTAAACGAACGCTTCCTACGTCAACACTTACGCCTTGAGGTTCACCATTCTCTCCGAGAGCTATGACCTCAGTAGATCCGCCTCCGACATCAATGGCAGCGACCCCTATTTTGTTCTTTCGATCGTATGTCGCCCCATCATAAGTAATTTTGGCCTCTAAGTGACCCGGTATAATTTCAATTGGTATTTTATATTTTTCGCCAAGCGCAAACAACGCCTCTCCATTTGTCACATCACGAGCGGCGCTCGTTGCCATAGCTAACGTAACATCCGGCTTTTCTGTTTCAATAAGCTGGGCGAAC
>JAGRAK010000235.1 GCA_020434645.1 Bdellovibrionales bacterium
ATCGAGATTGAATCGACTTAAATTATACTCTGTTGAATCACCATGAGAGGTCAGTACAAATCTTTGATCCGCAATATGAAAGGCGTTTGGAGTGGATTTTGGAAAATCGCGTTCGCCGGCGCTCTCGATCTCATTAGAAAGTTCTTCAAATTTTTCTTGAATCTCGCGGGCTTCAGGCAGCTCGGATCCGACTTGAGTCATTTCATTGAGTTGACCTTCGAGTTCGCTTCCTGAGCTGTTGCTTGCATCATTTGCAGCAGAGACATATGTCGTTGTGAACGGAACAATAGCCAATTGAAATGCGACGACAAGAGATATAAATCTTTTTATTTCTGTTAACTTCATTGTTTACTCCTGCCGTTCATATCTATTGCCTTACAAAATCAATCTCGACTCGACTAATTGTTTCATCAAGATCGTGAAGTCCAAGTCCGCATTTTGTAGTTTGAAATTTAGATGCTCCCTTTATAACTGAAATCATGCCTCGGCTGTCAACGACTAGCTGAGGATTGTAAATTTGTTCAGGTGAGGGCTCTTTTGTCACACTTTGTGTGAATGAAAATTGACCTAGTGGCAATCCGCAAACGAGCGAAGTGGGAGCTGTTAAATCATCAGGCTGAAGCTCCATTTCAACATAAATAACATTATTTACTCTCGAGTTTGAGCGTGTGCTGTCAGTTGTCGAAGATGAGAGCTTCCAGAGAGCAGGTGTCGATCTCGATATATCAGGTATAACAGTCCCTGACGCCGCAAGATTGGTTTCAGTGAGCACGCTGCGGTCTTTTTTAGGCTTTGAATTTCGCTCAGGTTTACTCGCTTCTTTTTCATCATCTTTTTTGTTGTAGGACATATTTGTTGTGGTTTCGGCTTTAAGGCCACCGCTGTAGCGAAAGCTGTAGCTGTTGTCTTTTTGCTTTATGAAAATGACAGAATCATTGATTTCAATATCGCCAGAGAGTTTGCCTCGAGTAAAATGAATGAGTTGTGCAAAATTCCCTGATTTTTTCTCTATTTTTTTGATATCAGCGCCGACTCCACGTTTATCGCTGGCATAAGTGACTTCTATTTCGTAACTGCCGCTCCACCAAGTGAGGCGATTGTTAAATAAACATTCTCTTTTATCCATTTCGACACTGATGATATCAACGGCGGGGCTGAGCTTCTGTGTTGAAACCTTTTGGCACTTATCAAGAAGTGCAGAGCTTGAATAAAGAGCCAAATCTAGGTATCTCTCGGCTTGTTTCAGGGCGATAAAGTTAAGCGCACCGTACGTTGCGGCGATATAGCCCGTCTCAGGTGTTGGTTTATTCGGGCAGTTGTTGCCACAGTTACCATTCCCACCATTCCCATTATTGTTGTGATGGGTGACAACTTTCGGCGTTTCTCGACTCGAGCAGGCCATCAGGCTAAGCGAGGCCAAAATAGCGATAAACGCCTGAAAACAGCTAAGTTTATTAAATAATTTTGAATCAGGTGTCACAGGCAGGGCTCCTTTAACAGTGCTAACTTATTGAAATCACACAATCTATATGTACAAATCTTGTGCCATCAGTGAAATCAATAAGATAGCGTTTTTTTAATGCTTCTTTTCTTTTTTTTGCCGATTGTTGCCAGGGAGTGTATCCGTCAGTAATCTGCTTTCATGATTTACAATAATATTTTAGAAACAATAGGCGAGACTCCGCTTGTTCGAATCAATCGATTTGGCAAAGGGCTCAAATGCAATTTATTTGCAAAATGTGAATATTTTAACCCCGGTGGGTCGGTAAAAGATCGTATTGGTTACCGAATGGTCCTTGAGGCTGAGAAATCGGGTCAAATTAAAAAAGGCGATACTCTTATTGAGCCCACTTCAGGTAATACTGGCATAGGCATTGCGCTTGCGGGGGCTGTTCTTGGGTATCGTGTTATTATTACGATGCCTGAGAAAATGAGTCGCGAAAAGCAAGTGGTGCTAGAGGCGCTAGGGGCTGAAATCATTCGAACTCCGACTGAAGCGGCATGGGATGCACCAGAGAGCCACATAAGTGTTGCTAAAAAAATGCAAAAAGAAATTCCGAATTCGCACATTCTTGATCAGTACGCAAATCCAAATAATCCAAAGGCTCATTACGAGACGACAGCCGAAGAAATTATTCGCGATCTTAAGGGTGAAGTGCATATGGTGGTGATGGCGGCCGGCACTGGCGGAACACTTATGGGTGTTGCAAAAAAAATGAAAGAAAAAATACCAGGCGTAAAAATTGTGGGAGCAGATCCTGAGGGTTCAATATTAGCCGGTCCTAGCGAAGTTAAATCTTATCATGTTGAAGGCATTGGTTATGATTTTATACCGGATGTGATGAAAGATGCGCCTGTTGATAAGTGGGTGAAAACAAATGATCAAGAGTCTTTCAAGCTTTCGCTTCAGATGATTCGCGAAGAGGGCATTTTGTGTGGCGGGTCTTCTGGTGCCGCTTTGCAAGCTGTTATGGCTAGTGCTGGGGAGCTAAAAGCGGGGCAAAACTGTGTCGTGATAATTCCGGATGGAGTTCGAAACTATATGTCTAAATTTATGGATTCAAATTGGCGAAAAGAAAACTTGTAGCCACGTTGTTAAAATAGATCGTTAAATTCTGGATTGCGTGCGCAGCGAGTGCGCGGGATGACAAGCTCAAGACCTTGATTTTCTAAAATCTCATATACTTTTATATAAAAATGCGTACTTTTTCGAGCTTGAAGTAAGTAGAGTGTGTCATCAGTTCGGGATGCGGCGGTAATATCAAAACAATCATCGCACTTAGTGCTGGCAGGATCGATAAGTAGAGTTTCAAGAGCTGTAATTTCAGGTGAGTCTAATTTTTCGCGCAAGCCCACTTCATGGCGGTAGGTGTTTATTAAAACTTCATTTTTGTCATTCAGGCAGCTGATATCATAATAATGGCGCGAGAGAAGCGGTGAGGCCGCATCTGAGTTATTGGCAGGGCAATTGTCATCGCTGTAGGCCGAAATTGGCGCAATGAGTATGCTTAAAATGCAAAGTAACGTTGAAATGCGCACAAATCCCCTTTTAGGTGTTACTAAACTCGTACCTGCGTCGTGCCTAATTCGTCAATAATTGATGGGGTAAAGACGTGCTGCTATGCGCTAGGCTGCGAGATCACCTGAGCCTGTGTCGTCAGGGCGTTTTCTGTAGTGTTCTGATTCAAGCACTGCTCGTTTAGGAACTTCTATCCAAAAGGTAGACCCAACACCGGGTTCACTCTCAAGTTTAATGTCACCACCCATAAACTGAATCATGCGCTGACTAATTGGGAGTCCGAGGCCTGTTCCTTTTGCGTGATGTGCAACTTTGCCGAGAGTTTCAAATTCATTGAACACTTTGGGCTGATCTTCTGCGGATATCCCCTTGCCGGTGTCTTTTATATAAACAAGAATATTGTCGTCATTTTCTTTTATTGAAACAACAACCGCGCCGCTGGGCTTATTGTACTTAATGGCATTGTTGATCAGATTGGTTAAAACCTGCCGAATGCGAACTTCGTCAAAATAACATTTGGCTTCAAAGGGTTTGGTCTCAAGAGAGAGTTGGATTTTAGACGCAGCCG
>JAGRAK010000236.1 GCA_020434645.1 Bdellovibrionales bacterium
CTCCTATCAATATTAAAAATATAATGACGAATTGATGCAATTTATTTACTCAGCATTTTTTCTTTATACATTTTACCCCAACTGCACATCGCCATTAGAACGGGTTCAAGTGATCGGCCCATTTCTGTCAGAGAATATTCTACTCGAGGAGGAACTTCGTGGTACATTTTTCGAGAAATAATTCCGTCTTGTTCAAGTTCGCGTAATTGTTGCGCGAGCATTTTTACAGTGATGCCATTAATATCTTTTTTGAGCTCACCAAAACGCTTTATTTTTTCGTTGAGTTGCCAGAGGAGAATGGGCTTCCATTTACCTCCGATTATTTTAATTGAAAGTTCAACTGGGCACTCAGAGTTGGCAGAATCAAGTTTTGTTCTTCTTGAGGGTGTCACTTTTGATTGGGGTTTGTCTAAATTCATATTGATCTCCTGTGAGAGCGAATTTATCCCATTAGTTTCTTTTGGGCAAGTATGGTTAATTAGGCTCTCAAATGAAGTTTGTTTTTCTAATCAAGTGTAGATCCAGCGACATTTTAAGGCGTTGCGTTGCGAAACGAACTTGCAGCACTTACCTAGTCTGTTTATAGCTACTGGTTCACCTCGGAGGGTATGTTAATGGTTCAGGCAAAAATAAATGAATACTTAAAAGGAAAGCAGTTTTTCGGGCATCCAGCGGGACTATTTATTCTGTTTTTTGCCGAAATGTGGGAGCGCATGTCGTATTACGGAATGCGGGCATTGTTGGTTCTGTACATGGTGAAGTATTTATTCGTAGATCCTTCTCGTTCAGCCGAGGTCTTGGGGATAGACACGCTTCGATATATTCTAGAAACTGGCTTTGGGCCGTTAGATAATCAACCATTCGCTTCGCATATTTACGGATTATATACGGGATTTGTTTACTTATCTCCTTTTTTTGGTGGGATTTTAGCTGATAAAATTTGGGGTAAACGTAAAAGTGTTTATGTTGGCGGAGCCTTGATGGCCATCGGCCATTTTTTAATGGCATTTGAGAACCTTTTTGTGCCGGCGCTCTTTTTCTTAATTCTAGGTAACGGCGCGTTCAAGCCGAATATTTCAACTCAAGTGGGAGCTCTTTATAAAGAAGGGGATTCGCGCCGGGATGGTGCCTTTACAATATTTTATATGGGTATAAATATTGGTGCATTTATCTCTCCATTTTTATGCAAAAATTTAGCTGTTAAAATTTGTGAAGTCATGGGTTACAGCCCTGAGTTTGCATGGCACTTGGGCTTTTCATTTGCTGGTGTCGGCATGTTGCTTGGCTTGCTTACTTACCACATCGGGCGTGGTCTATTGCCAGATGAAGATTTAACTCGCTTGGCTCCAGTTAAAGAGCGTAAGCCTATTTTCTTTAAAACTGTCGCGGGGCTTCTTGGTATTATGGCGGGCTTCATGGTTCTTTTGATGCTTCCGACTGTTCTGCAGGCCTTAGTTATTATTGGGGTCATTGCCGCTATAGTTTATGCGATTAAGAAAGTAGAAAATAAAATTGATAGATCAAAAGTGGCGGCGCTTGTCGTGCTTTGTGTAGGCACTATCTTATTCTGGGCTATTTTTGAGCAGCAGGGCAATGCATTGCAAATATGGGCAGACGAGAAAGCGGATTGGGCTCGCCTTGGTTTGCAGCCTGAAAACTATCAGTCACTAAACCCATTGTTTATATTTATGTTTGCTCCAATTTTGGATGCTTGGTGGAGTTTGCGCTCAGCAAAAGGTTATAAGTCTAGCTCGGTTCGCAAGATGGCTATTGGGGCAACACTCGCAGGTTTTGGATTTTTAATTGTACCACTAGCTTCTAGCTTCATCACAGTAGATAAATCTCTGGTGAATATGTTCTGGCTGGCCATTACCACTTGGATGTTCACCATGGGTGAGTTGTACCTATCTCCAATTGGTCTTAGTTTGGTCACGAAGGTCGCGCCAGCACGCTTAATGTCTATGATGATGGGGATGTGGTTTATATCATCATTTATTGGTGGATATTTGGCAGGCCTATTGGGAAGTCTCTACAGTAGCATGTCAAATAACTCTTTCTTTTTGTTATTTGCAGTATTAGGTGGAGCGGTTGGTGTCTTCTTCTTTGTCGCAGAGAAAAAGATCCAGACCATTATTGGGAACGACATTTAGTTTTTATTTAGATTTTTAAATTAAGGGGCTTGAATCAGATCATCTAAGTTTTGAAATAGCAGAGGTGAAACTATGGCTTTCTCCTCTGTCACCTGGAGTTGCGGTGCACGCACGGGGTATTCTAAACTTGTACCATTTGACCTTACGATTTCGAAGCTTCCTTCGTCTAGACCAAACGGCTCAAGTTCGAGATCGATCCATGCTTGAACTTCAACTTGGCAAGATTTTTCAATCCAACCATCAACCCAGTTGCTTTCAACAATTTTGGCATCACCGCTGAGATTGGTCACTTCCCATTCGTCGCCAGTTTTTTGAAGTTCTATCGCCTCTTCATTTAATTCATACGTAATTTTTCTAAGTGTGTCTGAACACCAGTCCCAGCGCAGTGGTTCAAACGCAAAGCGGCCCTCATTAAACATTTCGAGTTCAGATTCGCTCAGTTCGGCCCCAGAGTTTTCAAGTGGGCCAGTTGTCCAAATAAAATAATCTTGTGAAAATACGCCAGTCCAACTGTTGTCGTCTTGAAATGAAATTGTAACAGTGAGGCCATTTTCAAGATCAAAATCAGAGGGATTGATCGCCTGAACGGTAAGATTCGCCAACAGATTGATTTTTTTCTGTATGCGGATTGGCTCTACCTCAGGACTCCATAGGTCGGATTTCAAATTTTTTTTGAAGTCGAAGGTTACATTATTATACGACCAACTGAGGCCAATTACAGACTTCGGCTCAAAGAGTTGACCGATAGTCGGGGATGACGGCTTTTTGATTCCATATATGTATATGAATGTGCCCGCGATTAAGGCCGTAATAAAAACCGAAAAGAAGAGAGATCTGTTGCGTGGGTTCATAGTCGTTAATAATATGATAAGGATATGTCATATATAGATCAAATCATCCCCTCTGAATTATGCTTTGAAGCGACTCGCAGCAGCGGTCCCGGGGGTCAACACGTCAATAAGTCTAGTACAGCCATGATTTTACGCTGGAACATAAGAAATTCAAAATCATTTGATGAGAAAACCTGGACCTATTTAATTAATAAGATGGCCTCACTTTTAACAAATGACGGTGATCTGGTGATTCGAAGTGAAGAGTTTCGCAGCCAAGAGTCCAACAAGCGCAGATGCCTAGACAAACTAGACAAAATGTTGAACGCCGCTTTTTTAAAGCCAAAAAAAAGAAAAAAAAAAAAACCGTCTAAAAGTTCAATTCGAAAAAATAATGAAATTAAAAAGCAGCATTCGCAACGTAAAAAATTAAGAAAGACAGTATCATATGAGTAAACCATTAAATTTGCGTATGAGTTTGACTGGCGGAGGCGCGAGAGGGAGCTATCAGGCTGGCGCGTTGCGGGCTGTGTCTGAAATACTAAAAGAGCAAAATCTTGTTGGCGCCAATAATCCGTTTAAATATTGGTCAGGCGCCAGC
>JAGRAK010000237.1 GCA_020434645.1 Bdellovibrionales bacterium
CATCAATTATTTCGGGTATATAATCAGATGCCGTCAATAAACCACACTTTTTTGCTAGCTCAAAAGTTAACCGCCCGGAGCCCGCCCCGATCTCAAGCACCTTGTCGCTTTTTAGACAATTTGCCCCAATTACACTCAACTCATCTGCAGCAATATTAGAGTGCTTAGCCCACGAAGTACGACCCCATGCCAAGTCATTATATTCTGTCATTAACAAATCTATTGATAATTCACTGTATTCTGAAGAGTCTGTTATAAACCCCCTGCCAATTTGCACTGAAGTAGATTGCAGATCTCTGAGCTTTTTCTTAATTATTGACAAAGGCTCAATTTGTTCAGGTACGATTTTCAAAAAATATTTTTCACCTTTGATGCGGACGAAATCAAATGAGTGCAATACCTCATAATGATTTTCATTATCAAAATCTGATACCGTTAACGATAAACTGACTGGGCGACGAGCACCATAAAATGCAATTCGACCTATCAAGGATTTAAGTAATGACGCCAGTACTGCGCTAGGCTCACTGACATTTTTAAGCAAATCTACAGTTACTTCGATTTCAATTGAGTCCGCAACAACGAAACTTAGGCTTTTTATACTGCCAATTGTTACGCCGTCCTGACGAATAATCACAAGATCAGACATTGACGGGGATTTCACCAAAATTTGATCTTGAGGATATTCGACCCTAAATTTTGACTTATCTAAAATAATTTTCTCATCAGCCTTCATATTAACTCCTGAAGTTAGCAGACTTTTACAGACTCCTTGCTCCAACTCTGAAGCTTGAATAAAACTAGAATAAACTAATATTATAAAAAAAATGAATAGACTCATCTGCCATACACGCCCCAGACAGAGCCTAAAACGTGTGTGGCAAACTAAATATGTGTTATTTGTTATCATAACAAAATAGCCCTGCTTCTTACTTAAGAAACACACAATATATACTAATTTTATTTAAAGAAATACGGCTCTGTAAATTTAACACAATCGACTAATTAATGAGCTAGATTCTGGTTATTCTTGGTGGCATAACGTGACCAATGATTAGTCAGAGGGTGACAAATAATCACCTAAACGCCCTTTATTATCATAGTTTGCTTTGCAGTTATCGTGAAAAAAAATTCTCCTGAATTCGCTCGCATTGCGAAGGCAGAACTTTATTAGTCCTCTCTGACGCTGATTTTGTCATTATATTCCCAGCAACAAGCTCATGGTTAACATCCATTAAAATGTGAGCGAGCTCATGTGCTAAAATCTCATAGCGTCCACTAACCATTGGGGCTTCTAAACCAACACTATAATCACTTTTTATAGCAAAATTTCTAAGCAAAATCCCCGTATCTCGAACTTCTTCATACTTACGACCGCCATCTGTAACTTTACTCCATGCAGTACCGCCAGAACCATAATCATGAACTTCATTTTTGGCAAAATACATAAGTGGCTTGAGCACAGCGCCAGAAGACTCAAAAGAGGAGTATATTATATGATCCCATGGGTCTTCTCGATCAAACGTTGGCCCACCGATACTTCGCGTTTCCAAAATCATCACAGGATTAAAATTAATCCCGCATTGCACTCCATAAATCTCAGCCGTACGGCGGAGCTTGGCCATAACCTCATCAAGCGTCCAACCAGAGTCTTTAAAAATAACGAGTGTCAGCGGAATTTCATTCTTCAAATTTTTATCATTTATAATTTTTAAAACTTTCGTCTCTGAAAAATTGGGAGCGCTATCCCACGTGCGTTCGATAAAAGGGATTTGTGAAGCATCAAGTGCAAATGCGGGAGCGGCGTGAATCACAAAAATACTAAATATCGTGAAAATAAATTTACTCATTACGGAAGGCCTCGAAAATCGTAAAATGTTGAATAGTCCGTGATAGTTATATCAAATTTATGAGTGAATTTATACGGGGCGTTACTTTATTACACGGGCGTGTGTGGCCTAGCATATCTATGCGATTTTGCGTGGTTTTTAGTCTTCTGTATGTGACAAAAATGAGCCAGCTTGGCAGATCAGACATTGTTGTACATGAGGCGTTTTGCACAACAACATAGACATAATCAGCCATTAGTTCGCTTTGTGCATTCGAGTTATCTATTTGATTGTTAGCGCAGTCAGCACACCAGTAGATATTGTAGTTTTTGATCAGTAACTATAAAATTTTACGCATGAGTTTAAAAAAACACCCCGGCCTCAAAGTCATTGATCATTGGTTGAATTATCAACTCGCTCAGGGCGATATTCCAGGTTTTCAAGTAAGTATTCGCCTGAGGGGTGATTTATCTTTTAGTAAGGCCTATGGCTATGCCGACTTAAAAAATAAAGAACAATACACACGGGCTCACCTCGGCAGGATTGCATCGCAAAGTAAAACATTCACAGGAGCGCTTACCCTTTGGTTAAATTCTCGCGGTCAAATTGATCTTAATGAACACTTAGTAAATATTCTTACTGAATTTAAAAATCATAAAGATCCAAAATTTAAAAGAATAAAAATCATTGATTTGCTAACCCATCGATCGGGTATTTTTCGTGACAGTATAGACACAGATTACTGGGGCAAAAGGGAGCCATTTTTGACCCGCACTGACTTAACCAATGAAATCGCATCAAGCCGACTCATTTATAGCCCTGGCCTATTTACCAAGTATTCAAATCTTGGTTATGGGCTTCTTGGTCTAGCTTTAGAGCGTTGTTCGGGTAAAAAATTTGCCACGCTGATAAGAGAATTTTTCGCAGAAAAAGATTTAGACTCTAATATAATCGTTGATAGCGATATAAATGGCAACTTTAGTCATGGTTATTTACGCAGACAAATGCACGGGCAAAAATTTAAACAAATCTCGCATCGAACAACTCAAGCGCTTTGCCCTGCTGCCGGATTTTGTTCAAATACCGATAGCACAACTGACTTTTTTCATAAACTCTACTTAACTAGTAGTATTTTACCAAAACAACAGCGCACACTCCTACATTCTAAAAAGTGGCCTGTGAAAAATATGAAGTCAGAATATTATGGCATAGGTACTATTTTTACTGATGTTGCCGGAGACCCTTGCGTAGGGCATTCCGGCGGATTTCCTGGATTTGCCTCGCAAACATGGGTTGAACTGAAGACAAAACGCACTTATGGATTTATTGCAAATACAAGCATCACTAAAACTTTTAATGCAATCCAAAGTATGGCCGTAATTTTACGAGCTATAGATAATAATTTCCCCTCGTCAAGCTGGAGCTCACTAATAGTATCTAAGCCACTGGCTGACAATTACACTTCAACAGTTTATGTTATTGGTAAATCAAAAGCCCTTGCCATCCCATTAACCGGTTGGATGCCAGCAGATGATTTAATGATTTTTTCTCGTTACAAAAATCATTACCTATCTAATCAAATTTGCGGCTATAAAAATGTAGGAGAGCCACTAACATTTAATATTAAGGATGGAACAGTAATTGCGGCTCAATTTGGCGGATTCGTATCAAAGATTGCTAAGTAGTTAGCTAATTATTATCCTTGCACTTCACTGCTTCTTTTTCCTTTAAAAGCTTTAAAGTTAGTTT
>JAGRAK010000238.1 GCA_020434645.1 Bdellovibrionales bacterium
CTCTCGTCATTATACATACGGACAGCAACTTTTGCGTCATCGACTATTTCGCGCAGTTGCCGTTTGTTATTTTGAATATCCTTCTTAGCTTTATATTTTTTAAATTTCATACCACACCTCGATTTAGCTTTAGGTAGCTTGCCAAAACCTGTTTGCGCACTTCCTTCAATCCCTCTAGAACGTGAAGATCGTTAAAGTCTGTCGGCTTTTTTTCAAGATTTTTGAATTCTGGAATTGCGATGCTGCCTCCTGTTGCATGCACAGCTTTTTTTGCGAACGAAACACCTGGATTTTCATTTGTCCAGCGGTCGTCATCGGCACAAATAATTATTTTGCGCCCTGGATACTTTGCTTTAATTTGCGGACAGGCTGAAATCAAATTCGATGCTGTGAAAACACAAAAAACTGGCAGTGCTGTGGCAGCATGAACAGAATATCCTGTAGCAAATCCCTCTACCACAAGAATCACATTCGTGCTTTCACTGATTTCACCAATCAAATGGACGGCGCCCTTTACTTGCTGGCCAGAAAGAAAACGTTTTGTGTCGTCTAATCCGATAAACTGAATCCCCAAAAGTTGCCCCGAAAGATCAACCATAGGTATTGCAAGCGATCCCTTATATATGGTTATCGGTTTTTTTAAGACGATACTTTTTCTATCCAGATAGGAATGCCTAATTGTAAGCGTAGATTTTTTAAGAATTAAATTTGCTTTTTCTTTTGCTGCCGACTGGAGCGCGCGAATATTTTTGTCTAAAGCCACCATGTGAGCATTTCGTTTTGCATGCAACTCTCGTTGCTGCGACTGATCCAGTGAATCGCGATTGCTGAAATGATGTTTTTCTCCAGTCTTCCAATCACCAAATGTACATGACAAAGACTCTTTGCCGCTACTCAACAGCAATTTTGTAGCAAGATACCAGCAATCATTTCGTTTATTACTTGGATCTCGCTTAAAACGATGAATATTTGAGTCAGCGATGATTTCAGGTGGCAAAAATCCGCACGACATAAAGTAAGTTGATAACAAATTATCTTTGTTCATTTGCTACCCCCTCAACTTTAATCTCTGCATCTAAAATTTCTTGAACTTTGCCAGATAAGCCGCGATCTCCTAGCGCTTTGAGTAGGCGGGAGCGCATAAACTTCCAATTTGGGCTACTCCCCATTTCAGATTCTATTGTGTCCATGACAATGCCGCGGTAATAATCAATTAGCTCGACGAGCCGTTGTTCAAGGCGGTGTTTGTGGTGTTCTGTGATTTGCATTTGGCCTCCGTACTATGAGGCCGGGTATCTGGAACCATTCCAAAATTCTTCCCAGCCAATGCGGCCAAGCTAACGCAAGATAACTTTGCTAGGTTTCCGGTTTGGTAAGGAATATTGGGGAGTTTTTTGCCAAAATGATGATATTTTATCAGATATACGATTGCGCTTCAGCGCGTCAGGATATTCGAGGTCCAAAATAAAGAATATTGACGGCGGATGTGTCTCACAAAAATAGTGATCAAACGCCGAAATCAGCTCGTAACATCTATGAGTAGCATCTTCGTTACCAGCTTCATATACATCATAAAAATTATTAAGGGCGAATTTGCCATCGCATTCCATTCTGATCTTGGTTAGCTGGGATAAATAAAAAATGGCGGCCAAGAAATTATTTAGCCCGAGAGTATGGCCGATCGTTTGCGGCGAAAAAATATATTTTCTTTTCAAACAAATTTCATGCAGCGCCCTTGCTCTGGGCAATCTATAACCAACCTCAAGTTTTGGACTATATACTTCTGGCCTAAACACTATAACAGTTCTGTCTACGATTTTCTTAAGACTTCGATATTTGCTTACTTGGTTCAGGTACGTCTGCAAACTTTTTAAATGATTCTGAAATACTTCTGCCAGTGCCCGCTCTTTCAAAAAATGAATATTATTTATATCTTGAAAATCATATGACTGAAATCCCTCAATTAAACCCGAGGTTTTTTTAATCGTAGATTTTCCAACGACTTTTCCGAGTGAAGCGCGCCATTCAGAGTATATTGCCGAATCGAGCTTCAGTAGTAAATTCAGATAAATCTCAAGCGTATTTGTATTAGAAATTAGTCCCGAACGAACGTTACTAAAGCTTTTCGAGACCCCACTTGCTTCACGTATGGGCCATGCCGACTTAATACAAAGTAACAAAAATTGAACCGTATTTACGCGTCGATGCTTTTGCATTTGCTCCTTGAGCGGATTGTCCTTTAACCAAACCCAAAATGGTGCGCTTTTTTCACTTGTGAGCAATTTCTTTAGTCTTTCGAGCTCTTCTGTATTTAGTATTTTTGATTTTACTTCTTTTTTTGCCCACCTACGAACGTAACCTGGGACTTCTTTTGAAATTATGCAACCATCGATCGTCTTAATGGTAAGTTCTCTGTCCATCCAGTCCCGCCCACCGAAGCTATAGTTCTAGTTACTTTCGCCGTAATTGTTTTAATCCCATATCCAACGCACGAACGATGACATCATTTTTATTTACGAATGGCTCACCATCATCACGACTCCGATTCATCGACTCCTGAATTTCTCCAATCGTTGAATTCAAACGATTTTTGGTCTCCTTAGTAACCCTGAAGGCGAATTGAGGGTATTCGTAAGGCATTTTCTTGTCTTTAACAGGTCGGCGTCCCATATGCGCAACTCCTATGTCTCATTTTATTGTAAAGCAATGAAATTGATGTACAATTATAATGCAAAGCATTATAATGTAAGCATGAAGGTGATAACCTATTCTAGAGTCAGCACAGATGACAAGTGGCAAAATCCCGCCGTGCAATCGACTGAACTCAAACGATACTGCGCCGCCAGGGGCTGGGAAATCACTGATGAAGTTATTGATCATGGGTATAGCGGCGGAACAGATCAGCGCCCAGGGTTGAAGCGCCTTCTCTCTAAGGTTCGTGCTAGAGAGGTTGATGCCGTCGTGGTAATAAAACTGGATCGTCTTTTTCGGGGCCTAAAGCATCTTGTTGCTACTCTAGAAGAATTTAATGTACTGGGTATCACCTTTGTGGCGATAAAAGACAATGTTGATTACAGCACTCCCGCAGGGCGATTTTTTGTACAAATTCTTGGCAGCTTCGCAGAGTTTGAAAAATCACTGCTTCGAGAGCGAACAATTATGGGTCTTATTCACGCCAAGTCCATGGGCAAAAAACTTGGCCGACGAAAAACAACTAATGATTCTGCCATTGTGACGCTACATAACTCTGGCTATAGTTACCGCACCATTCAGCAGCGGCTAAGTGTCTCTGCAGGGGCCGTGTGGCGAGCATTGAATAGTGCCCCGAAAACCCCTTCTAAACCATGACCAAAAACATTAGTAAATTCGCTGGGCAAGTGTGAGTAAAATCACTGCCCCTAAAACGGTCGTTTGTGGGGCAGAAGCTACAACCGAAATGATTACCGATTACCACTCTTTAGGTTTATGAACCTTGCCGTTACTATCTGCAAAGCTTTCTGCGAATTGACATTCCTTGTAGGTTTCCACTTTGATGCTCTTAAAAAATGAGGCCACTTTTTTAAGT
>JAGRAK010000239.1 GCA_020434645.1 Bdellovibrionales bacterium
TAAAATTCGAGCGGAATGTAGCAATGGATCTTGCTGCTCCGCTGCTTCGATAAAATGAAATGGGTTGTAAGTCCACTCCGGGTCAGATCCTGCATGCGCCAGTAACCGCACAACTCGTGTATGTAAAAATGCAGGCTTACGATGTGTTCTTGTGTAAGACTCAGCTTCTTTTGTCACTTTATGCAAGTGAAGCAGATTTAAACCGTCGCCCCAAAAATATTTTATGCGCGGACGCTTCTCAAAACTGGCTTTCACCCAACCTTCAGGCGTTGGAACAGAAATGCCCACTCCATTGTCTTCACATAAAAACACTATGGGCACAGGTATATTTCGAAAAACTATGTGACTTGTTGTATTAAATGCGGCCTGAGCTGTAGCGTGATTCACCGATGCATCGCCAAAACTACAAATCACAACGCTATCGTCTGGCATAGTGGCCGAAATGCTGAGGTCACGAGCTCTACGAATTGACAGAGCCGCCCCTACAGCTTTCGGCAAGTGCGAAGCAATAGTACTTGTCTGCGGCGGCATCATTAGAGGTAAACTCCCCCACACCTTATGTCGTCCACCAGATATCGGTTCATCTCGGGCGGCGACAAAGCTAAGTAGCGTATCATATAAAAAAGTCGAGCCCGGAACCTGCTTTGATCTTTGAGCCACGAGCGCACCACTTCGGTAATGCAAAAAAGCCATATCCGTTGCGCGAAAAGCTTTACCAAATACCGCATTGCCTTCATGCCCCGAGCTGCCGATGGTATAAAAGCACTGATTCGTATTTTTTAATTCTCGTGCACGTATATCAATTAAGCGGCTCATCACTTGCGACTCAAAAAGGTCGACAACTTCAGGTCCTGAAAGCCCCGCCTCGCTCATTGTGACATGAGTTTCAGCCTGAGGCAGCCGGCCTTCTTTTACAAAACTCACAAAATTCTGATCTACAATTTCAGCGCGGTTGTACATAATTCTCTCTTTAAGTATGGCATAAAGCTTGCCACCAAACTTATGTCATGGCTAGAATGATTCACTTTTAAATCATAAGCGTCAAACCAAAAGAGGTCTTCGCATGTCTGTCTATGAATCACTAAACTATATGGATTTTGATAGTCTCCTTACTGAAGATGAAATAATGGTGCGTCAAAGTGTTCGCGATTTTGTAACTGAAGAAGTGATTCCCACCTTACAAGAAGCCAACCGATCCGAAAAATTTCCAGAACAACTCATTAAGCGATTTGCAGAAATGGGACTTCTCGGCACAAACCTTGAAGGCTACGGATGCCCTGGCCTTAATAATGTTGCCTATGGCCTTTCGACTCAAGAACTTGAACGCGGCGACTCTGGTATTCGTTCGTTTTGTTCAGTTCAAGGATCCCTTGTTATGTACCCGATTCACGCTTATGGCAGTGAAAAACAAAAAGAAAAATACCTACCAAAACTTGCTAAAGCCGAACTGATTGGTTGCTTTGGACTCACTGAACCTGATGCCGGTTCAAATCCTGGCGGAATGCGCACAAAAATTGAAAAAGTCAGTGGCGGGTACAAAATCAATGGCAATAAAATGTGGATCACAAACGGATGCATATCTGATATCGCCATTGTCTGGGGCAAACTTGACGGCGAAGTTCGTGGCTTTATAGTTGAAAAAGGCACCCCTGGCTTTACGACATCCACCATGAAGGGCAAATTCTCATTACGCGTCAGCGTCACAAGTGAACTTCACTTGAAAGACTGTATCGTGCCAGAAGAAAATATGCTCCCGCTTGCCAAAGGATTAAAAGGACCACTTTCTTGCCTTACTCAAGCGCGATACGGTATCGCTTGGGGTGTTTTAGGCGCTGCAAACGCCTGCTATCATCAAGCCCTTGATTATTCGAAAGATCGAATTTTATTTGATGGCAAACCTCTCGCCGCTTACCAACTCGCTCAAGCTAAACTTGCTAAAATGGCCACTGAAATCACTAAAGGTCAGCTTTTAGTACTACAACTCGGCCGCATGAAGGATCGCGGCGTGATGGAGCCCCATCATGTCTCTATGGCAAAAGGCAATAATTGCCGAATCGCTCTTGATGTGGCTCGCGAAGCGCGAGATATGCTGGGCGCCAATGGCATAATCGATGAGTATCCAGTAATTCGCCACATGATGAACCTTGAAACCGTTAATACATACGAGGGCACAGAAGATGTGCACCGTTTAGTTGTTGGGCAACAAATCACTGGCATCGCGGCATTTCGTTAAATGAGCGCGTCGCCAGAAAGTACTCTCTCATGAAAGATGTCGAGCGCTTTGTTTCAGTTCACAAAAGTTTTTTACCAAAAAAACTCGCGACCGACTTACGCAAAGCTTTTGAATCAGTATATGAAGATCCTCGTCATACTCACCCCAATCGGTTCATGTGGGATCACTGGCATTTAGAAAATCAATACCGCATGCATCGAACACTCGCTCGCGAGTTTTTTCCTGAAAATATTTATCAAAAACTACAAGACACTCTTGTTAAGTTTGGCCAAGAACAATTGGGCTGCCATTCTATTTCAGACCCTTGGCTTAGCTATTACACTGAAGGTGATGAGCAAAACCTTCACACCGACAGTCCTCACGGCCCTTGGGCTTATGTTTTTTCTTTAACTGATTGGGCCTCTAAAAACTTTAGTGGCGGCGAAACTCTAATTTTACAACCTGATATTTTAAATTACTGGAGTCACTACTCAAGTGAGCGTGGCTTCGAGCATTCCGATTTATTTTTAGAAATCGAGCCCGAGTTCAATCAGCTCCTTGTATTTGACCCACGCCTACCCCATGGAGTTCGCCGTGTCAGTGGCGTTCACGATCCGCGAGAGAGTCGCCTTGTTGTACATGGCTGGTTTGTAAACCCTGAGCCTTATGTGACTGGCGCACTTGATCTTGATTCGATTACTGAAGTTTTAAATTCTGAGATTGGCTCAATTTTGAGTGCACTTACGGTGCCCGAAGACGTAAAAGGCATTATAACCATTCGTTTTAAAATTAGTGCCGCGGGCTTTGTGACCTCAGCTTCTGAACTCACCAATACTTTAATTGATCATCGTGGCGATAATTTAAATTCACTTTCAAAAAAATTATGTAACGCATTTAAAAAAGTTAAAATGCCCAAAGCGCGCGGCACCTCTGAGCTGACACTGCCGCTGATATTTGAATAACTGACTCCACATCTGTGCACCACATCACAAAAACCCAAGTACGCCCTATGCCCAATACCAACGAGACCAGCCTGACGCTCTGTCTGACGCTCTGTCTGACACTGGTTTGATGCCCGCATTTGCCCAAAGTTTGATGTTGGTACACCATGCCAACGTCAAACTTTGAGCAAATGAGGTATAGCTACGTGGCGAGAGCTCTATATTAGCTACGGCTACTGCTACAAGGCTAAATAGCCACTGCCATTACTGCGCGTCTAGCTCTTTAAGAGCTCGATTGCGTTCAGCGGTGGCTTGTTGCGCGCGCTTTAAAGTCTCCATCATTTGGGCAGGAGTTACAGGTATATCTAAGCCCGT
>JAGRAK010000023.1 GCA_020434645.1 Bdellovibrionales bacterium
ATTTATTATATCGCCTAGCAAACTCGTCTACTTTATTGTTTATTGGTGGCGGCTTCGATATAGATAAATTTTCTTTCTCAAACAAATCAGCATTTGTATCGCCAGCATCAGTCGCAGAGCCAGCACCAGTTGCAGAGCCAGCATCAACCGCAACACTTGCATCAGTCTTCGCCTTTGGCATAGGCGAATCAAAATGTGGAGTGGCGCGAGCTAGAGGAGAAATTATTAATAGCAAAGTTAAAAAAAACAAAACTTGTCTTACTGAGAATCCCATTAGTCGTCTTGTCAAAAAGACCAAGACCAAGGTCAATATTTTAAACTTCTTCCATTTGCACATGTGTTAACTATACCCGAATTGCATAGAATGAATATAAAATTTTACTTTAAACTTACTTTCGAAATTAAATGTTTTGTAAGTCGCGTGCGGATCAGAATCACGAACAGTACGTTATGAATTATGAGAAGCGCGCGAACTGTACGTTTAAGATTTATGAGAAGTACGCAAGTACTTCAATTAAGTGTAAGCAAGTAATCCGATTAGGAGTCGTGAATAAAACCACGAACAAGAACAATTAATCGAAAAGGAGTTCGATCAATGTCTCTAGCAACGTCTCGACCAATGTCACTAGCAAAAGCCCTGCTCTTATCTTTACTGTTTTTATCTATACAAGCCTTTGCTGGCCGAGCGCCTGACTACACAATTCACCAAGAGTACACCAGCACACGCGCACTCGGAATGGGTAATGCCTTCATCGCTGTAGCCGATGACCATAGCGGAATGTTTTACAACCCCGCCTCACTGGCCTTGAGAAAAGATACACAATTCAGACTGTTTTTGCGTGCCGGGCTCGACGCTGACGTAATGGAGTTCTCAGATGATATTGATAAAGCGGGCGACGACCCCGCTGATATGAATGCAGTTTTAGAAAAACACTATGGCGAACACATGTACTTTCGCGCACCAACTCTTGGTGGAGTGCTTGTTCGACCAAAGTGGGGGCTTGCGATCCTCCCTGTCGATTTCTCAGTAGATTTGGCTTTGCATCGCTCACTTATGGCCAGTGTTTTTGTTAACGCTTACCTCGACACCACCGTCGCTTTTGCTCGCGCCGGCACATTTAAAACAAAATGGCTGAAAAATAAAGTGGCTTACGGATGGAATGCAAAAGTCATTCATCGTGCATTTTACAGTGATGTGCTGCAATCTGCCCAACTCGCAACCGGTGAAGATCTTGTCAACATCGATCGCTCGGCAGAAGGTGCCACCCTTGATGCCGACATAGGTTTTCTTTATGAGAGTAAGCGCGGTGAGGGCAAATGGTACCAACCCACGGTTGGAGTCGTCATTCGAAATGCACTCGATTATGGTTTCCCGATTAACTTTGGAGTTTTCAACGAAGATCCAAAAGAACCACCAAAACTTGAACGCCGTTTAGATATCGGCACTAAATTTGATCTCCCCTCATTTTGGGTCTTTGATCCAAAATTAGCTATAGATGTAAAAGATATTGGCCATCACAACTGGACTCCAATGAAGGGCTTTCATGCAGGAGCCGAAATGTACTGGAAAATGGCTCGCTGGTGGAAGGGACACTGGTCAGCCGGAATCAATCAAGGCTATCTCTCTGCTGGCTTTGGAGCACGTCTCGGTATTTTTCAAATTGATGCTGCAACTTGGGGTGAAGAGGTGGGTACTAGCGACGCCCCAACTGAAAGTCGCCGATACATAATTGAAACAAGTCTTGATTTTTAGTTTTGCAACTCTTTTACCACCGATTGAACATTCATCTTAAGATCTGCAATGTTGCCATGATTCAAAATAATATAGTCGGCAAGTTTCAACTTCTCATCTATCGGAAGTTGCGCGGCCAGTCGAGCCTCAATTTGCTCATCACTAAGACCATCACGCTCTTTCAGCCGTAACTTCTGCTCTTCAATACGAGAATAAACTAAAACTGTAGCATCAAATTCTGATTCAAGTTTTTTTTCAAATAATAAAGGGACATCATAAAAGGCCAACTCACAATTCTTATGCTCAAGATTTCGGCGCTCTTGGGCTCGGCGCTCCTGTATTAGTGGATGAAGCAAGCCCTCCAAAATTCGACGCTTGTCTTCGTTTTGAAATATAATTTCACCCAGGCGAGCGCGATTGATTTCACCGTCTTCTAGCAAGACACCTGGTCCAAAATGTTTGACAATTTCTTCATACCCTTTAGCGCCGGGTCTGGTGACCTCTCGAGATAAATAATCGGCATCTACAACAGGCAGACCTAAGTCTCGTAAAATTTTAGCGACCGTGCTTTTGCCGGTGGCAATCCCACCCGTTAGTCCAACCCATTTCATCCCATTCTCATTTCAATACATATCCTGTGAAAACTCGACCTCTTATTATTAACTATAAAGTTACCTAATCCGATAAAAACACTGAAGGAATAGGTATACTAGTGTCGCAAAAATACGAATACTTTGGCAAATACATTCTACTTGAGAAACTCGCTATGGGCGGGATGGCCGAAGTTTGGCTTGCGCGTGCTCCAGGAGCTAGCGGCATTGGTCGCTTTGTTGCCATTAAAAAAATTCTGCCGCAATACTCTGATAACGCAGAATTTATTCAGATGTTTAAGGATGAAGCGGCAATTGCGATGAACCTTTCACACTCTAACATCGTTTCAATTTTTGAATTCGGCCAAGAAAAAAATCAATTGTTTCTAGTGATGGATTACGTTGAGGGGCGAAACCTTCGTCAAATTTTAAATAAAATGAAACAGAGCTCAAGTAAGTTTGCTATTGATCAAATCGCCTACGCGATAAAAGAAGTTGCAGCAGGCCTTGATCATGCTCATCGGTCGCTCAATAGCGCAACGGGTAAGCCACTCAACATTACTCATAGAGATATGAGCCCACAAAACATTATGATTACTTTTGAGGGTGAGATTCGAATAGTCGACTTCGGAATCGCAAAAGCTGAAAGCCAAATGGAGCAAACCAAAACCGGCACCCTTAAAGGTAAATTTGGCTACATGAGCCCCGAACAAGCCGAAGGGTTACCGACTGACCTTCGAACTGATATATTTTCTCTGGGCATCTGCCTTTGGGAACTTGTGGCAAACGAAAGACTATTCATAGCCAATAATGAAATTAACACACTTAAAAAAATTCGCGAATGCAATGTGCCGAGTCTTATTAAAATTAATCCCAATATTCACCCGGAGCTAGAGCGCATCGTGATGAAGGCGCTCACTCGTGATAGAAATCTTAGATATCAAACAGCCGCCGCACTTCACCGTGATTTAAGTCGATATTTGAACAGACAGTTCCCTGATTTCTCGCCTCATGATTTTTCTGTATTTATTAAGACTCTTTACACAGACGAAATATTAGATGTGCGAAAGCGCCTGATTGAATACGCCAAAATACCTTTTCGCATGAATACTGCTAAAGGTGAAGACCTAGATAAAACAATGGTGACATCGTTTCCGCAAGCATCTGAAACAAAGACCAAGTCCATTATAAAGTCTAAACACGAGACCAATGCCACTGTTACCGCAACCGAAACATTTACCGACAGTGAGGCAGAGGTTGAAAATAAATCTGCAGATGATAACGACCAAATCACAGATAGTTTTGGAGATGCTAAGCTTGACATCAATCCTGACACCGACTCTTCTGATCCAAACAATCAGAGCATTAGCGTTGCCTCTAGCATCTCGTTCGGGTCAAAAGCTAAACCCAAAATTGACGTGCTAGATCACTCCGCACTCCAAAACTCATTTCAAAATAAAATTTCAGTGAGCCCCAAAGCTCCAAAAGCACTCTTTGACGATGATGAAAGCAGCTCATTGTCAATCGAACAAGGATCACAACGAAATCACAATCTGCGACCTAAAGCTGATGCTGTTAAAAAAAGAAACAATGCACACAGCAACTCAGCACTGAATCTTATGGTGTTTGTTGGATTTACTATAATATCTTACGTATTAGCATCTACTTATTTTCCGGTTCAATTGAATCAAGCCGTCAATATAGCGAAAAGAGTTTTTAAAATAGAGCAGCAGTCTGTCGCCCCACCAAGTGTACCTACAATTCATCCGGTGCGATCTGAACCTATTCTCGATGCCTCAGCCCCTTCAGAGTTTGTCCAGACAACTCCGCTTGTGGTGAACAGTGTTCCATCAGGAGCTGATATCTACCTCAATGGACTGGCCACTGGCAAAGTCACACCGGCTAGAATTGATGTCCCGGCCGATTCGAGTTTCGCCATCACTCTTAAAATGTCTCGTTTTTTAAATTACTCAAAAAATAATCTCACCATCGATAAAACCGGCCGCACTTTCACCGCCGTATTGCAAAAATCAATGGTGGCTTATGTTGACATAGATGTTAAACCCCCGGTCAATGCACGCGTATATGTCAATGGCCAAGCATTAAGTGATGAAATACTGCCAATTAATAGATATGCCATACCCGCGGGCACACCCGTGACAATACGTGCTGAAAATCCGATTACAGGGTCTGCAACGCAAGAAGTGATCACATTAAGAGAAGATCAGCGCTATAAAGTTATTTTGCAGCTTGATAAAAATCGCTTGCCGAGCAATCGTAGATAAATTATCGGTAGTAGCTAACAAATGAAAAATATAAAATGAACAATAATGAAACATTACTGCACCATCTGTTGAATCGTAAAGAAATCTCAAAAAATGATTTTGCTATTCAATTTAAAGACAGTGGCCGCTGGTTGCGCTATCGCTGGAGCGAATATTACGGGCTTATTGAAACAATCGGTGCTGGTCTAGCGAAAATCGGGTTGGCTCGTGGCGATCGTGTCGGCTTAATTGCCAACAACCGACCGGAGTGGATTATTGCAGATCTCGCCACAATGGGCTTGGGCGCAGTGACGGTGCCGGTTTACACCAACAATTTAGAAGACGATGTTCAGTTTATTCTAAACGACGCGAAAGTGAAAATACTGATTCTTGAAGATGCTATTCAACTTGAAAAGTGGAACAAAATAAAAACTCAGTGCGACACTATCGAGCAAGTTATTCTATTAGAAAACATAAAAGATAAAAGCAAAAGTCTTGTTTCGTGGCAAGAGCTTCTCAATAAAGGGCGCGAGCATCTGGTCGAAAATCCACGATTTTTCAGTGATGAAGCAAAAAAATCAACCCTACAAGATTTGGCCACACTTGTTTACACTTCAGGAACAACCGGGCGACCAAAGGGTGTAGTGCTAACACATGAACAAATCATGAGTGAGCTAACAGATATATTTAATATGGTGACACTCAACCATGAGGACATGTGCTTAAGCTTTTTACCATACTCTCATGTTCTCGGTCGCGTAGAAGCCTGGGGCAATGTCTACACCGGGTACGTGCTAGCCTTTGCTGAAAGCATCGACAAAATCAAAGCCAACTTACAAGAAATTCAACCCACATTTATTATATCTGTACCTAGAATATTTGAAAAAATTTATGCTGGCATCCTTGCGCAAGTTGAAAACAGTAAAGTAAAAAAAGCGATTTTCGATAGGGCTCTCGAAGTTGGCTATAGAGTGAGCGAAGCCATCCAAAAAAATAAACCTCTCGGAATTGCATTAACACTCGAGTACGAAGTGGCCAAAAATTTAGTATTTAATAATATTTTAAAAGCTCTTGGCGGCAAACTCCGCTTTGCCGTTTCTGGAGGAGCGCCTCTCAGCGCCGAAATCTCAAAATTTTTTCACGGAATGGGACTTCTCATTTGCGAGGGGTACGGACTGACTGAAACCACCGCTGGTGCATTTTTTAACTCTCCACTTGCCTACAAGTTCGGAACGGTCGGGCGCCCGCTGGGCGATGTAAAAGTTAAAATAGCCGAAGACGGCGAAATTCTAATTCAGTCAAAAAAAGTAATGAAAGAGTATTACAATAACCCCGAGGCCACTCAAGCGGCATTTGAAGATGGATACTTCAAAACTGGTGATATTGGCCACCTAGATGAAGATGGCTTTTTACATATTACTGACAGAAAAAAAGACCTTATAAAAACGGCTGGAGGCAAGTATGTTGCTCCACAAAAATTAGAAAACTTACTCAAGCTGAACCCCAATATTTCAAATGTTCTTATTCATGGAGACCAAAAAAAATATATTGTCGCTCTCATTACCCTACCTTCCCATTTAGTAAGTAAAGCTGCCGACCAAGAGACATTTAATTTAATTAAAGACGCTGTTGCTGAAGCCAATACGTCGCTAGCCAGTCACGAGTCTATTAAGAAATTCACTATTCTCGACCATGACTTCACAGTTGACACTGGCGAACTGACACCTAGCCTTAAGGTGAAGCGCAAATTTTGCGACAATAAGTATAAAAAAGAAATCGACGAGCTCTACTAAGTATAGTAATTATTATACTTAGCATTGGAGACTCTGTGCGCAATATCTTCTCAGCTTTAGCTGTCATCAGCTTTATACCATTCTACTATAGCCCCACATTTGCAAAGCCAATTAAAAATCCACAGCTTGAAAATCTCATCAACGCCCTCCCTGAAAAATCTCTTACACTTGATCTTATTGTGGCTCGGGCTATAGAGAGCTCTGAGGGATTTAAAGCCGTCAAGTCGCAGCTTTACAGTGTGCCCGTCGCTGAACTCAAGGCCAATTCGGCATTCGACACACGAGTCACTATCGCTCAAGACTGGTTGAATAATAAAAATGAACCGAGCAATGCGCAAAGCCCAAACGATACAGTTAATAACAATCTCTCATTAGGAATCTCAAAATACTTTTCAACTGGCACAGCCCTTTCAGCACAATATTCACAAGGGCACAATGAAATCGGATTTCCAACAGGGTCATTTCTATCGATAGATCCCTACTACGAAACAAAAGCCAGTGTGAGTCTCAGTCAGAATCTCTGGGCTGATAGTTTCGGATACGCCTCGCGCCGATCATTAAGGGCTGCACAACTGAACACTCAAGCACAAAAAGCTAATTTTCAAACTTCTGTTGAAAGTTGGGCTCTTGGCATGATTCAAACTTATTACAACGCTTGGTTCTCACAAGCGCAAACACGCGCAGCACAAGAGAGCTTTAAACGGCGGGAGCGACTTCTCAAAGCCACAAAGCTTCGCCTAAGCCGCGGAAATGCTGAAAAACCAGATTATCTTCAAGTTGAATCAGCTTATCTCATGTCACGCGCGCGCCAGCTCGAAGCCGAAAAAAACTTAGACGACCAGTGGAGAAAACTAATAGTAAAACTCAAACTCCCCGCTGATTGGCTCGATGTCGACTCTGTTGATGTTCCACTTAAAATTGACGACATCGCCCCAGACGCAATTCAAATCTGTAAAAAATTTCGCGAAAAAGGCATCCCATCAAATGATCCAGTGGCGCTCAAGGCCGCACAGCTTATGAGTGAAGGCGCCAAATTATATTGGGAGGCTGCTAAAAATAAAGCTTGGCCTGAGCTCAAATTGACCGGTAGTTATTTTTTAAATGGCATAGATTCACAATCTAACAAAAGCACTTCTCAAGCATTTGATCGAGACTTTCCCGGCTGGACTGTTGGACTCACACTTTCTTTTCCTATTGAATTCAGTCAGCAGAAAGCAGAACTCAGCGAGGCCATTGCCAAAAAAGCTCAGGCCGAAGCACTTAAAAATGATGCAAATGATGATCGCAATCTTTCATGGCTCAATGAATGTGCCAATCTCGAGCGCCTCGTCACCACTTTGAGCGACGCTCATATATCTTATAAAAATCAAAACCTTCGCGCTGACCTTGAAGAGAAACGATTTCGCCTTGGTCGATCGAGCACGATTAATGTTATTCAGGCCGGAGATGATGAGACCGATTCACAAATATTTCTTTACTCAACTGAAGTGGCCTTGAGGCTAACCGCCTGGAAGGTTCTTGAACTCGACTCTCAAATAATTGCCAAACTCAAAGACTACTCAACTAAGAATAAATCAGAATTTAAGCTGGAGTAAATACTATGCTTCGTATTATCGAGTTCTTTACCCGCAATAGGCTATTCAGCGATTTGCTCACACTCTTTATAGTCATTGCCGGCATTGTCAGCGCTCTTCTTATACGTCGAGAGGTTTTCCCTAATGTGAATTTCGATGTCATTACCATTGGCACCACTTACCCAGGAGCTTCACCAGAAGAAGTTGAAAAACTCATTACTAACCCAATAGAACAAGATCTAAAAGAAGTCGACGGCATTAAAAAACTCCGATCTTACTCGACTGACGGCAGAAGCCATATAGTGGCCTTTTTAGATCCCGATCAAACAACAGAAGCAAAAGCCAAAAGTGATATTCAAGATGTCGTTGATTTATACACTCCCCCTGAAGGAGCTGAAGAAACCAAAGTTATAGCCCTACAATCAAAGCAACAACCTGTTATTGAAGTGGCTGTGGTTTCTGACATCCCAGAAATTGAACTAAGAAGTATAGTGAAAGATCTTGAAAAAGAACTCGAATCGGTGCCTGGAGTAGCTAAAACTGTACACAAAGGCATTCGCGATATTGAAATTCAAGTATTGGCAAATCCCGCCGCCTTACAACGTCTTTCAGTCTCGTTAGATGAAGTTGTTTCAGCACTTAAGTTTCAAAATAAATCTATCCCGGCCGGCACAATTGAGCCACTCTCCCCTACCCAAAATGAAAAAGAGACTCTCGTTCGAACTATAGGAGATTTTCGTGGAATAAAAGATGTCGAAGACACTGTTATTCGATCAAACGAACTTGGGCAGCCCATACGAATTCGAGATGTCGCCGCTGTCTCTTATAACTTAGAAAAACCCACTATAATAAATCGCACAAATGGGCACCCATCGCTCACGTTGACCGTATTAAAAAAAGAACAAGCCGATGCTATTCGAATGGTCGACATGGTCATTGAAAGAGCCCAAAAGTTTCAAGACGAACATGCACATAAATTTAGCACCAGCTACATTAATGATTTTTCACAATACATCAGAAGAAGACTTTCGATTCTGACAACCAACATGGTGTTTGGACTTATTCTAGTTCTCTTAACACTGACATTATTTTTACCATTTCGAACTGCATTACTCACAAGCATGGGGATTCTGATTTCATTTTTAGGAACTCTCATGGTTCTCTACTCTAATAATCAGAGCATCAACCTTATCTCTCTTCTCGGGCTTATTATCGTAAGTGGTATGCTTGTTGATGATGCCATCGTTGTTGCTGACAATGTCGTTCGCCATATGAAAAAGGGGGGCGACCGCGTACAAAATGCAATCAATGGTGCATTTGAAATCTGGCCAGCTGTAACAGCGTCTGTTCTCACAACCGTCATTGCATTTTTACCTATGCTCTTTATGTCGGGCATATTCGGTAAGTTTATTAAACAAATACCTATGGGTGTTGTTGTCGCCTTACTCTTTAGTTTAGGCGAAGCCCTACTCATTCTGCCGCAACATTTCGCTCATTATGCTCGTCTAGAAAAAAAACAAAATCCAAATTCGTTCACAAGATTTACGCTCCGGTTTCAAAGCTTTTGGGACAACAAACTTGTCCCGCGATATTTAAATCTTGTCACACAGATTATTAACAAACGCTATATAGCTGCAGCTTTCGTTGGTGTATTTTTTATTTTCTCTTTGGGCGTTGCCAAATTTGGACTGAAACTTGTGTTGTTTCCGCCAGAGGGTATTGAAATATTTTATATTCGCGCAAAAGCCCCCACAGGTTTTAGCCTGAAACAAACCACCGATGCTATCAAACCCATTGAAGATCTAGTGGCCGCGCTACCCAAAGAAGAACTTCAGGACTTTGTCACAACCATAGGGCTAGTTCAGCAAGATGCGAATGATCCCAATACCAAACGTGGTAATGAATACGCGCAGATTGCGGTGTACCTTACCCCAGAACCTGACCGAGACCGCTACGCCATCGACATAATTGAGGACTTGCGATTAAAAATTGGTAAGCCCGAAATACTTGAGGAGCTCACTTTTGAAAGAATGAATTCTGGTCCACCTATGGGCAAACCCGTCAGCCTTGGTGTGCGCGGTAAAACTTATGACAAAATTCTACTCGCCGTCGCTGAATTAAAAGAAAAAATTAAAGACCTGCCAGGCCTAATTGATTTAAGTGACTCATATGTTTCAGGTAAAAACGAGCTCCATATTATTGTCAATCGCGCTGAAGCCGCAGCAGCAGGACTTTCAGTTACACAAGTCGGAACAACCGTTCGCGCCGCTCTTGATGGCATTGTGGCAACATCCATTCAAGAACTTGAAGATGAAATTGATGTACGCGTCTCTTTTTCACCTGAAGACAAGACTTCAGCAGACACTCTCGGACTAATCAAAATACCAAATAAAATGGGCAATCTCATCCCGCTTACTCGCATTGCTAAAATCGAAAAAGCTCAGGGAATCGCTGTATTTCAACATGAAGGCAATGAGCGAGAAGTGAAAGTTACGGCTTCGCTGAACACCGATATTACAAGCTCAACCGAAACAAATAATATTATTAGAAAACTGCTACCAGAGATTATGAAAAATCATCCTGATATTACCGTTGATTTTGGTGGCGAAGATGAAGACACTCAAGAAAGTTTAGCCTCACTTGTTCGTGCGTTTGCTATAGCTTTTGCCGGCATATTTTTAGTGCTCATACTCACTTTCAAAAATCTTTTTCAGCCTTTTCTTGTTATACTCACAATCCCGCTAGGCATAATGGCGGTTATATGGACACTCTTTATAGCCAGAATGCCCCTTAGCTTCATGGCCATGCTTGGGATTATTGCACTTGCCGGCGTTATCGTGAATAACGCCATTGTGCTGATAGATTTTGTGAATAGCGCCAGACGAGATGGTGAAAATAAAATCAAGAGTATAATCACGGCAGCAGAGTTGAGATTGAAACCCATATTTCTAACTTCAGTTACAACTGTTGCTGGCCTACTACCAACTGCGCACGGGATAGGCGGGTTAGATAAGTTTGTTGTTCCTATTGCCATGTCGCTTGGCTACGGCATTATGTTCGGATCTTTATTAACGTGTTTATTTTTTCCGGCTGCAATTGCCATTATGGATGATTTTCAAGAATTCATTGAAAAGAAACTTAATTAAGTGGCGGTATATAAAACTTAAACATAATGCCGACATAGGCACCGCCCAAATCCAATTCAGGTTTGTTTCCTAAATTATCAGTGACTGTTGCTCCCGAGGCAACAGCTCCTGCTCCCGCCCCGCGGATGGCAGTTGTCGCTGAATCATATTCAAACCCAGAGGCCTTAAAAAATCTCCAGCCCCCATCGATACTAAACGTCACATTGTCCAAAATAAACATCTCGTAGCCTGCGCCTACGTTGTAATTCAGCACCGTTGCAGCCCATGTCTCTTTAAAAGTCGCTGGTGCTGTGTAGTAGGCCGCCCCCGCAGTAGTCAGCGAATACGCATTCGTTACTTTTACATTTGCGTAACCTGCACCGGCAAACACATAGGCACGGGATGTTCCGGTATTCAAAAAACCAAACTCTAGTGAAACATTCGGATTAAACGCCACTGATTTACTATCGACATCCATATAATCAGTCGTAGCGCCATTTGTTCCTGTCGCAATTATGCTTTTTGTCTGTAAGCCCTCTACACCCGCGCGAAAAGAAAGTGATTCACCAAGAAGAAATGCAAAGCCAATTTCACCGCTAAAATTATAATCCACATCATCTTCAAATTGAGTGTCACTACCACTGGTATGTTCATAGGCATTATCTGCAACTTTTGAAACGCCACCCGTCCCGCGAAAATAAGCGGATACCCATGAATCTTTAAAACTAAAGACTCGTGCATTAGCTGATGATGTAATGCAAACAAGGCCTACCAACAGTAAAACTCTTAAATTCTGCAAAATTAACTCTTTTCTTTTAAATCAATCGCAATACGACTGGCCTTGTCTTTTGACGGCAGCATAAAGGCTTCAAGCTTCATGTTTTTTTTGAGAAGAAGTTGAATTGTGATAGTGCTATCAAGGGGATCAAAATTAATCTTCGCCTCTTTCACAAATGGAGAAGCTTTAAAACTTTTTTTAATAGCCTCTTCATTTACCCCCGACGCCAACATTTGAGATAAATCAATAACAACTCTCGGATTTTCTTTTTCTATTGCGGCCTGAAAATAGCTGACCTGTCCCTTAAGGGGCTTACCGTATGCATCTCCCAAATCGAGTAAAATGCGCTCTATCTTATCTTTAGCAGAAAATATTCGCCGTACATTCAATAGGGTGAATGCCGCTCCAGACTCACCGCCCGAAATGGTGCCGTACTCTATATATGTATGTCGCTTATTTGCTTTGGCTATAGTTCGATCAATTGCCGCATGAGCATCATAAGCAGGAGCAAAGAATAGAGCCCCTCCAACCGCCGCCAAAACCCCTAATTTTAGTAAAAAATGAGCCACTTCTTCCTCCCTGAAAAAAAGACCCTATAACCAATAAATTGTGCCAATTAACGTCACTTTTATCAATTTTGAGCCTCTTTTTGAAGACTTTACCACGTTGTATCAATAAGTTATGTAATTTTTTCTTGGCCCGAATCTTCCATATGTAACGGTGTGTAGCTTTAATTTTAAGGAGATTCTTGTATGAAAAAACTGGTCTTTACACTTCTAGTCGCCACTACAGCCCTAATAGGCTGTGGCAAAGACAATGGCGGCGGCGGAGCAGCACCTTACGGTCAAAATTGCTACGGCAATAACTACGGCAACACCATGGCCAGCACTCAATTTCAGTGGAGAAACGGCCAGTGCATAGACAATCGCACGAATAATACAGTGAATCCACAAATGTGCCCACCCCCAGGCGGATCACCAGCAGTTAACCCAGCTTACGGCAATAATCCCTACGGAAATCAACCCTATGGCGCATACGGCAATCAAGGTTGCGTACCAGGCGGTTATCCTCCTCCAGGTTATCCTGGCGGCTATCCTCCTCCTGGCTACCCACAGTATCCTGGAAATGGTTACCCACAATATCCTGGGAATGGCTATCCTCAGTATCCAGGCACTGGCGGCAGCGGATCTTCACCTGAATGCCAATACTTAGATAAGCCTGGTTACTACTATAAGTATGAATACTTCCCTGGAGCCAACACGTACATGTGCGTCGAATACAGCATTGGTACACAAATGAATTACCCATAT
>JAGRAK010000240.1 GCA_020434645.1 Bdellovibrionales bacterium
CAATTCAGCGCTAACAGAGCGCAAAAGCAGCCGCACCTAGACGATAAAAATATAAAAAGTATTAAGCCCCCGCATGAATTCACCGATCCGTAAATAACGGGTGAACTTATATCTGTGGGGCTCAATGAATTTGATTCAAATATTTTTAGTATTGGTTTTCGGAATCTCATTGATGTCCTGCGCGAGTACTCAGAAAACCGTAAAATACAGAAACTCAGAACTTTCTAATTTCAATCCCGCACCGAGATCAATGTCGCCTCCAACAGCGGTTTCAGAAGATCCAGTAATTGATCCCACACATGTCCGCTCACAAGCTGACTACCACTTCGCTTTGGGTGAAGCGCTCAGTCTTGATGGTGAGTCTGAGCGAGCCATAGAAGAATTCAAATTGGCTACAGTTTATGATGCTGAATCGGCAGAAATTCGCCTCCGGCTCGGCAATGAATATTTGAGGCAGGGGCTGTTGACTGAATCTGTAGAGCAGGCGGAGCTTGCCCTAAAACTTGATTCAGAAAGTGTTGATGTTCACTTGTTTTTAGGCGGACTCTATTCAGCTCTGAAAATGTACAAGCAGGCACATGAGCAGTATCAATTTGTAGCTCATAAAGAGCCAACAAATAACGAAGTTCCACTATATCTTGGGGCTCTTTATGTTGAGCAAGAAAAATTTGACGAGGCAGAAGCGCAATTTCTACATGCGGCAAAAATGAAAGGTAATGAACGCGCCTACCTGGCTCATTACTATATTGGAAAAATGCGGGCTTCGCAGGGTGAGGCCAATTTGCAGCGAGCCGAAAAAGCCTTCGTAAAAAGCTTGCAATTAAAGCCTGACTTTGATGAAGGAGTTCTTGCCTTATCAGACTTATATACTTCTAAAGGGCTAAAGGCGAAATCGATAAAACTACTTGAATCTTATCAAGAGCAGTTTGGGCCGCAAAAAAGTATCGCCTTTCAATTGAGTCAAATGTATCTGGATGCTGAAAATTACACTAAGGCATATAAACATCTTCAGGTGTTAGAATCTTTTGAGCCCAAAAATTTAAATGTAAAAGTGAAAATGGCACTTATCCTTATTGAGCAAAAAACATATGATAGTGCCATAGAGAAATTAGAGGAGATAATTGTAATGTCTCCAGGTTCAGATAAAATACGATTCTATTTGGCCGCCGTTTATGAAGAGACCGGGCGAGCAGATCTTGCCATTGAGAATTTTAAAAAAATTGAAAGTTCGAGTACGTATTTTGCTGATGCGGTGGTTCATGCATCTTATTTGTACAGAAAAAAAACTGATTTAAAATCAGCGGCCGAATTATTAAAAGTTTCAATTGCGGCGAGAGATGATATTCCTCAATTTTATGCTTTTTATGCGTCTATTCTTGATGAACAAAAAGAGTATAAGCGCGGAGTGGGAATGCTCGAGGCAGCATTGCAAAAATTTCCTGATAATACTCAATTGAGATTCTACTTAGGGTCAATGTATGATCGTCTTGGCAAAACTGAAGAAACTATAAGTGAAATGCGCAAAGTTGTTGCTCTTGAAGCAAATCATGTTCAAGCATTAAATTATTTAGCCTATACATTTGCAGAGCAGAGTAAAAATCTAGAAGAAGCAGAGTCATTAGCTCGACAAGCTATGGATATTCAGCCCAATGACGCATTTATACTCGACACGTTGGGTTGGGTTTTATTTAAACAGGGTCGTGTTGAAGACTCAATTCAGTATCTAGAAGCCGCATATCGTCTTAAACCAGACGAGAGTATTATTGCAGAACATCTCGGAGACGCTTATTATGTTTTTGAATTAGCTGCGAAAGCTAAAGAAATGTATTTAAAGGCGGTGTCTGTTGAAAGTGATGAATCTAAAGTTAGTAAGCTTCGTGCAAAAATTGTATCTCTTGATTCGCGACTTCAGTCTGATCGTACGCCGGCCTCTGCATTCGGTAAGTAAAATTAAAATATATACTTTAGGCCTATCAGCAATTCTACTTTTGAGTGGCTGCGCATTATTTCAGCCCAAAAAGTTTTCTGAATATAAAGAGGGGACGTGGCAAGGTAAGGTCTTAATACACGATATTAAAAAGGCGAAGCGCGGAATAGTGAATTTGAAAGTTCAAGCGATTGATGGACAGAAGCTGAGAATGGATGTCACATCACCGGTGGGATCTCATATCGCCAGCGTTTTGTTAGATGGTAATGAATTGCAGTATTTAAATGTATCGAGCAAAACACTGACCACAACAAAGTCTAATCGAGAAGCATTGCGAGAGTTACTGAAGGTGCCAATTGAGCCACAAGCGCTATATAATGTGTTCTTTGACCATCCTATGGAGGACAAAAATTGGAGTTGTGAGACTGAGCCGAATGGCTTTTTGAAGTCATGTAAGGATTTAAAGTCTGGAGTGAAAATAGAGTGGGTGAGCCGAGAGGGCGCCAAGCGGACTATCGATATACAGCACCCAACAGCATCGATACAGATGAATTTGTATAGCTTTGAGAGCAAAATAGACGATCTTAATAAAGCTTTTACGCTTAAAGTGCCAAGCAGTTTTAAAGTGAGAAAACTATAGATCAGTCAAACGTCCAGTTTCGAGACACTTAATCGCTAATAACCATGTTATGCGGCATAATGAATACAGAGGGTTGTCCAACCTTTTACCGAGGAGAGGGCACATGTCAAATGACTGGGGATCGACAAATTTTCAAACCATCCTAAAGGATTGGCAAAATACCAAAGAGTATCGAGATCTGAATTGGGCGGGTAGTTTTAATGACTATATAAGCCTAGTGAAAAAGAATCCTAAGATTTCTCGAAATGCTTTTCAACGACTCTATGATCTCATAGTTGAAAAAGGCACAGAAGAGTACGTCGATGTAAAAAAGCATGTCATTCATTACAAATTTTTTGATGATGAAGACAATGGCGGTCGTGATGCTGTGTTTGGTTTAGATATTCCTCTAATGAAATTAGTGAATGTGTTAAGGGCGGCGGCGCAAGGTTATGGCGCAGAAAAGCGAGTTATCTTACTTCACGGACCGGTGGGAAGTGCGAAATCTACAGTCTGTCGAATGATTAAAAAAGGTGTCGAAGCTTATTCGAAAACTGAGCAAGGCGCTCTTTATACTTTCGAATGGGTTGATGAAGCCGGTGATCACGAAGAGATTTTCGGTAAAGGAGTGCGTGTTTATCCAAGTCCGATGCACGAAGATCCACTTATGCTCGTGCCAGAAGATATGAGAGCCAAGTTGTGTGAAGAGCTCAATCGTGGCAGCCGTGATGACTATCGGGTGCAAATTCAAGGCGAGTTGTGTCCACCAAGCCGATATATATTTAAAAAATTACTTGAGAAATACAACGGCAATTTAGAAAAAGTTTTTGGACACGTTCGTGTAAAGCGAATGGTTTTAAGTGAGGCCGATCGAATAGGTATTGGGACTTTTCAACCTAAAGATGAAAAGAACCAAGATAGCACAGAGCTGACAGGCGT
>JAGRAK010000241.1 GCA_020434645.1 Bdellovibrionales bacterium
TAGGGCTTTAAGCTGAGTTTTAATTGCAGAGCTTTCTCCCGCATCAGTTTTTAAAAATTTAAGTCTTGCCGGAACATTCTCAAATAAATCAGAAACCTGAACAACGGTGCCCACTTCAGCCCCAACCTGAGTCACTTGACCCAACTCTCCAAAGCGACAGATGAGCTGTGAGCCAAGTGCCTGATCAACGGTGCGTGACGTGATTTGTAGGCAACTAACAGCGCCGATACTGGCTAGCGCTTCGCCACGAAAACCATAAGAAGAAATTTCCCAAAGGTCGTCTGCATTTTTAATTTTACTTGTGGCGTGACGAGCAACCGTGAGCGGCAAATCCTCTGGGGAAATACCGCGACCATTATCGCGAATAAGAACATGGCGTCCACCTTTTTGAAAATCAATAACGAGCTCGGTCGCTCCAGCATCAAGACTATTTTCGCATAGCTCTTTAATCATATGTGCGGGGCGATCCACTACTTCCCCAGCGGCAATTTGATCGATAACTGAATTTTCAAGTATTCGAATAAGACCCGTCATACTTAGGCTATAAAAGCTTTATACTCAGCTGTCTAGTATTTGAATTGAAGAGCGGCGCCATAACCCAAATATGGCTCTTTTTCATAGTAGTAGCGCGCATCAGCGCGCAGAACAAGCCTTGCTCCCAGACGAAGTGCAGCGCCACCGGTCACCGCAGCACCCAACCCCAGCTCTTGCGAATCAATTGCTGCCTTACCTGGTTGGCTTTTTAGTTTGACCTGCCAAGAAGAATATCGAAGCATTGCTCCAAAACCGTAATACAGAATCACTCTCTGTGATTCATAAAGAGGCAAAACCACAAGTGCATCACTAATCAACATAAACCCTGAAGTCGCATCTGAAATATCTGAGTAAAAATTAGGAGCTGTCGTAGTAAAAAGAACATTCATGTCTAACGGCATACCACCCATAATGCCAGTTGGACCTGACATTTTCATTCCCAACATTTTTACCGGTGAGGTCTCAACTTGATTTCGAAGCACTTCTGAATAATTAAAGCTCGAATAGGCAAAACCAATATAGCGAGTTAAATAAAAAGTATCGGCGCCCTCTTCTTGAACATTTTCAGAGAACAACCCTGATTGTAGTTTTGTTGGATCAGTTTCACTTTCTAAGTTTTCATCGTCGTCTTCATCATCATCTGAACCATCTCGACTTGACTTACCTTTACGCGACACTTCAGCATCTGTATCTGCGATATAACCATAAAAACCTTTTTTAATACGTATCTTGTAAAATGCACCGAGACCACCAATGCCTGGGTATATTTTTTTGGATATTTTCACTTGCTTCCCACGGTCCATATATTCAAGAACTGGTGAATCGAAATTGGGCACTTCATATACCGCTGAGCCATCGACCTTAATCACCGCCGACTGACCAGCATCTTTTCTCTTTGCAGTCTTTTTACTCTTAACGGCTGGAGCCGCAAACGCCGACAAAGCGTATACTGACACCGTACCGACAGATAAAATAATCAATAACAATGATTTTAAAATTTTGATTTTAATCGCCATACCTGAACTACTGCCTCAAAAATTATAGAAAAAGACATTTTGCTATAACCTAGCCTTCTCTCTTCAAAGATTATTGGAACCTCAATCCCTCGAAAGTTCAACCTTAAAGCCCGATATTTCATCTCTATTTGAAAAGAATAACCTTGAGATTCAAGTGTCGGCATATCAATACGACGCAAAATCTCGGCTCGCCAAATATTAAATCCACCCGTCCAATCGTTGATTGCCCCACCCAGAACGAAGGCTGCGTAGTAATTACCTAGGCGGCTTAACAGATATCGAAACTTGTCCCAATTTTTAACTTCGCCACCGGTCATCCAACGAGATCCAACTACAAAATCAATGTCTTGAGTCAAAACTTGAAACATAGCGTGCAGGTCAATCACCCGGTGTGAAAAGTCCGCATCCATTTCAACTAATACTTCATAATTGTTTTTTAAACCCCACTCGAAACCAGCAACATAAGCTCGACCCAGCCCCTCCTTCTTTTCGCGCACGAGCAAATGAAGATTTGGGTATGTTCGCTGCATGTCTTTTACGGCTCCCGCCGTATCATCAGGAGAACTGTCGTCTACTATAAGTATATTCGCATCTTTAATATTTTGAAAAATTTCAGGAACAAGCGAAAGAACATTACCCCGCTCATTATAGGTTGGAATCACGATAAGCGCTCGAGCCATATCTACACCTCGCGCGATATAGAGCGCGGCGCTTGTATATCCTGAGGGTGTTTATCCTTACTCATTTCAACTTTCGGAATATGTAAAAACGGATTATTTTGCTTAAGCAGATGCTTGCCTGAAAGCCGCAAGTCATCCAGTTTTGCCTTAACTCTTTTTACGGCTTCTGGACGATTTGTTTTGTAAAGTAGCGGATCAAATCCACAGTGCGGGCAAGGCAAACTCATTCTCCAACGAGTGCGAACAAAAACCTCTGCCACCGCAATAAATATAACAAATATAACTGTCACTCGCGCATCAAAGCCTCTCCAGATCGCAAACATAATAAGTGTCGCTCCCAAAAATGAAAGCAGTACGTTCGTCCAGCTAATGCCTTTTTGCACAAAAACCTTTCGCTCAAGGCGACAAAAAGCACAGAATATTTTTTGCGATATGTTTTTCATATGTGTCTTATTCATAATTGTACAGATAAGGAGGTCTGAATTGAAGACGAGTTTTTGCAAATTTGAAAAATATTGCTACAATGAATGCATGAAAACACAAAAATCTATTTATCAGATAATAAAACCCATTCTTTTTACTGCGGCTTTCGTCCAGGCTTTTGCTTTACAGGCTTTAAGCTATGAAGCCGATTCTTATTCAGGATACGACTCGATCGTAAAGGAGCTCACATCAAGCACCTACTCAAACAAAAGCATCAACACATCAACTGAGATGATCAAGTTTCATGCCGGGCTTGGTGTGCTCACATCGCGCCTTTCAATGAACTTACCTAAAGGTCTTCCGAGTTTGAAAACTCTGCGTGGATTTGAAGCACGATTTGGCATAGATCTTTTCTCTCCCAATTGGGTTGCTGAAACGGCCGTTCGGACATTTAACCCAGAAGAGTTTGCAGACGCTGAACTCAGCATGCGTGAATTTGACCTACTGCTCTTATATACAGCCGCCATAGATCGCCCCATTCATTTTAATATTGGCGGCGGAATGTCAGCTCGATATTTAGATATTTCAGGGGGCACAATTTCTGAACAGTTTGCGCGAAAAAATACAACACCGGCATCTGTCTTGACGACAGGGCTTCATGCTTTTTTAACGCCAGGCCTGTCTATAGGTGCTCAACTCTCATATCGTAGTCCAATTGTGCGCGAAACAATTGACAATGGTTCTCTAGACGGAAGCGTCAGACTTGCCGGTCGATTTTAATTCATGATT
>JAGRAK010000242.1 GCA_020434645.1 Bdellovibrionales bacterium
GTCTCGAATATTCAAATCGAAGAGTGTTCGTTTATTTTCTTTAAATTTATCTAAAAAGAAACCCTGTCGATAGTGTGTTAAGTCTTCATGGGTCGAAACAAGCTTGTCACCCTCTGTTGAAAAAAACACGAGTTCAAGATTGAGTCGATTTTTTAATGAAGAAATGAACCCTTGGTCAATTCTAAGAATTTCTTCGATATACCCAACAAGAACCCCACTTGCTGTGGTGATTTTTGAAAAAACTATTAAGTCGAGTGCGCCGTCGCTTGTGAATTCAATAATAGACAATTGATTTTCATTTTTAGCCCTCTCCCTAAATTTTTCAGACAAATATACATCTGCTCCCTCAAGATTAGACTGGCGCTGAATAGCCCCCTTCGCATCACGATAAAGTGCGACCTCGAGTCGGCCTTCACGATTAAATATAGAGAGATGATGCGTAAAGTGACTTTTCATCCACTTTGTCGCAAGTTCGCGCGCTTGAGAAATTGAATTAGAAGAGAGATAATAAATTAATGATTTATCGTTGGCATTACTCGCGGTTCGTTGATTTAAATCTTTTTGAAATTCTTGGATGATAACCTGAACTTCTCTACTATTGCCGATGAGGCGTTGCACGAGCTCTTGATCTATTGCGCGCTCATATTTGACTAAAGAATAACCCGTTATGAATGCCAGCGGCACAATCGCAAACATTAGTAGCCACATCATAAGGATGGTTCGTAAAGATTTTCTGGGACGCACAGTTTTTAGCTTCATCAGTCCTGCTCGTTTGTCTGAGGCATGCCATCGCTATCTGTTGGATTCTGATCTAGTCTTTCAGTTGATTTCTGATCTAGTCCCTCAGTTGATTTCTGATCGAGACCCTCTTTAGATTTCTGATTTGACCCACTTACAGACTTATCATCTTCTAAGAAAAGAATAACCCTTACTTTGCCTTTAGGCATGATACGTGTATGTGGATTTTTGCTTATTTGAAAAGTACTATACGCACTCAGCTCGGCAATTAATTTTTCATAATTCTTCTCAGGCATGCTAAAGTGATAATAGTGACCATCAGGACGAGTCTTGTACCAACCGAGCTCGACTTGACCGGCCTTAACGCCACCAGCTCTTATTATTTTTTCGCGAATTTCTGCGGCCTGCTTCGCCGTGATTTTTGAGTTCGCCAAAATATTAATTAAAAAACCTTGTGCCGAGACACCCTTCTGGCCTGACAGGCTCGTGCTCTCGGTTTCAATTGCAGCCTTCTGTTGAATCGCAACATTTTGCTTTTGAGCAGAGCTTATTTTTTCTCCCCCATCTGAATTATGAGCCGCATCTGAATTATCAGCCACACCTGATCTATCAGCCGCATCTGAACTCGCCGCCACAGCAGATATCTTGCCGGCATTTAACTTTTCAGAACTATTTAATTTGGCCTGTTCGCCCGTCGTCGATTCGATTTTTGCACCCGCGGCTATTTCAGCTCCTGTCGCCATTACCGGAAGTGGGTCTTCCTCTACCTCGTTTGTTATCTCAGCCAGAGTGACCTCTGTTTTTGAATCGCTACTCTTAAACTGAAACTTGCCCCATGGCAAAACAGTTGCAACTACGGCCACTATGACCGAAACAACAAATGCCTCAAATGACCATCGCAAAAGATCTGGCCAGTTCCTCCACTTAATTCGTGCCAATAATAATTCAGGAAGTGGCCTGTACTTTTTAAGCTCTTCAATATGTGCTTCTGATATTTTAGTTCGAGACAAATGATTGGTGTAATCTTTTGCCGCCCTCATGGCCTTGAGCTCTAATTTTAAATCTGAATTGGCCTGAAGCTCTTTTTCAATTGCTTTTTTTCGGTCTGCATCTAAACGACCTTGCTCATATTCAAACAACAGCTCCTGCGACATAAATAAAGACAGCTTGCGCTCATTGCGAACCAATCTCTGCATATGATCTTCAGTGTTGGCCATGGCTCTCCTCAGGCAAACAGATATTGCCCAATATCTTTAGCCCACGACCAATTCGATAGCGAATGGCACCCAATGATATGCCCAATCCTTCTGCGATCTCTTCATCCGGTATTTTTAAAATATTAGAATATAAAACAGCGTTGAACTCTTTATCATCAGCCACTTTTCTAAACTCAAACCAAGGCCCCCAGTTTGAGCCTTCAGGCAAAACAATGTACCCCGTAGAAAAAGCCAATGTCGTCGGCTTTGATAGTTTTTTAGATCGCTTATTAAATTCACTTGTGATTTTGACCACATCTGAAGGCCTAGGCCAGTTTGAATTTAAACTGCTGTGAAGACTTTCTTGGCGAATTTTTTTCAGAACACGTATAGTTGACGCCTGCGCGCGAGATTCATCTAAACATGAAAAATAAAAATAAAGGGCTATCTTTTCAGAAAATTCATTTTCTTGCATGAGCACTCATCAGTTTAATCAACAGTGAGTTGTTTTAATAGATCCATTTCTTCTAAAACTTTACCTGAACCCAAAACAACACATGACAGTGGATTTTCAGCAATAGTGACAGGCAAGCCCGTTCGCTCTCTCAAGAGAACATCTAAGTTAGCAAGCAAAGCGCCGCCGCCCGTGAGAACGATTCCGTTATCAACAATGTCAGAGGCCAGTTCTGGTGGAGTTTTCTCTAGAGCCGTTCGAACCGCATCAACAACTTCTGAAAGTGGGTCCATTAATGCGTCATTTATTTGTGAGCTTGAAATTTCAATCGTTTTCGGAGCGCCTGCAACTAAATCGCGACCCTTAACCTCCATAAACTTTTCTTCTTCGAATGGATAGGCATTGCCAATTTTTATTTTAATATTCTCTGCAGTTCTCTCACCAATCAGCAAATTAAACTGTCGACGTACGTAATTGACAATGGCCTCATCAAATTTATCGCCTGCAACTTTGATAGACTTACAATAAACTATTCCGCCAAGTGAAATAACGGCAACGCCAGTAGTGCCACCGCCCATATCAACAACCATATTGCCTGTCGGCTCTGTGATCGGAAGGCCTGCCCCAATCGCAGCAGCCATTGGCTCTTCAATCAAATAAACTTCTCGAGCGCCCGCCGCGTGTGCAGATTCTTTAACGGCGCGTTTCTCAACTTGAGTGATTCCAAACGGTACGCAAATAATTATTCTGGGACGTACTGAAATTTTGCTACCACTTTGGCCCATTGATTTTTTAATGAAGTAGTGAAGCATCTTACTCGTCACTTCAAAGTCGGCAATGACACCATCTTTAATCGGTCGAATAGCAACAATGCTACCCGGAGTTCGACCCAACATATCTTTGGCTTCTTTACCAACAGCGAGAACGCGATTCTGCATTCCGCGATAATTTTTCTGTACGGCAACAACGGAGGGCTCATTTAAAATTATACCTCTACCTTTTGCATAGACCAGAGTATTGGCCGTTCCT
>JAGRAK010000243.1 GCA_020434645.1 Bdellovibrionales bacterium
ACTCACAGTTAGCAAAGGATGGAAGGCTTATAAAAAGAAAAAAAGAAATGACTAAACTGCGCATGATATACCCCCGACGGTCACAAATGATATTGATTATATATAAACTAAGTCAAGTTTAAACCCAATGCTTTAAATCCAAGTGTTGGTTAAACAAGATTTAATTCTTTACAAAATGTTGTGAAAGGCAATACACGCCCATCGGCGGGGGTTCCGTAATCCTTAGCTCCGAGGTGGACTTGATAAAATTTAGGTATTTTGGTTCTTTCTTTGAAATATCGAATATGAGGACTTAATGCATTTTCTCCTGATTTACATTCGACTGCGAATATAGGACTTTTATCTTTAAGAACGACAAAGTCCACCTCGCGCAAATTGGTATCTCTGATGTAACGCAGTTCCATTCTATGACCCTGAGTGTCCTCAATAAAATGGCAGTATTTAAGTAAATGCCCAGCAACGAGGTTCTCAAATCGCGGCCCAGCGGATTGAATTTCAGACCAGTCCCAAAGATAAAGCTTTTTGGCCTGTTTGACGGCACGAATTTTGGGGGCGCCGAAAGGAGGGATGCGGTAGCAGTAGTAAATAGCTTCGAGTACAGAAATCCATCGGTCGACGGTATTGGGCGAGACCTCTAAATCTTCTTGTAAGCTTCTAATAGATAATGGTGATCCGACTCGTGAAGGGAGTGCGTCCACCAGGAGTTCAAGTTTAGAAAGGTCTTTGACAGTGTCAAGATCTCTTAGATCTTGATAGACAACTCGATTAATGCGCTCACGCTGCCATCGACGATGAAAGGCTTCACTTTTTTTGAGAAATGGTTCAGGGAATCCACCAAAAATTAGCAGTTGTTGTAGGTTTTGATTGGCTTTGACGTCGCCGAGTTCTGAGATTGTCAATGGGTGGAGGCGGTAGTAGTGGTAGCGTCCGACGAGGGAATCGCCACCTCGACGAAAGTGATCTAGTCGAGCTGACCCCGTGACGATTATAGAGAGCTCATCTGAGTATTTGTCAAAAAGGCCTTTAACTAAAGTGCGCCAACGAGCGTACTTATGGATTTCATCAAAAATGACTGTGCCTATTTTTGAGTCAATTTGATGACTTTTGATGATTTTGCGATCTTCTAGGTCATCCCAGGTGAGGTATTGGTCTTTATTTTTAATAAACTCACGTGCAAGGGTGGTTTTACCGACCTGGCGTGGGCCACCGATAAAAACCATTTTATCTCTTAGGTCGGAGCCTATCATGCCTTGGAGATAGCGTGTAATCTTCATGCAACTGAATATTACACGCGTGTAATATTCAGTCAAGTCACAATTTTATAACCTAGACTCAAATCATAAGCGTATTAATCCGATACATATGGTGAATGGATATGTTTAATAAGTTTAATAAAATATTAAATATTACGAACACTATTGCGAAAGTGACAGCTTCAGCAATTGCGAAGCTGTCGGTACTCCCGGCACTCATCGCCATTACAACACTAACAATGCTTACGAGCTGCGCGTCTACTGACGAAGGCCGGGCGCCAGCGAGTTTTGGTGGTAGCCATCCGTCGAATGCACACCCCGCTTCATACATAACCGATACATTTCGAGTCAATCGCCCACTGCCCAAGCACAAGCCCGGACCTGATGTGAATTTCTATTTTAAAAAGTGCGATATGGTGGGTGACAATTGGCCTATCTCAAATACTAATTACCAATGTGAGTATCCGTAAATCAGCAACCTATCTCACTCAAAAAGTAAAATAACTACACCGACAGCTCAGTTGCACTACTTCTCCGCAAGTGGCGACGTTATCTGCGGCATGACTTGCGGCGAAGACATATCCAGTCGAAGTTGAGAATCTGCAGCCGTCGGCATCGTGCGAATACGCCCCTGCAAAGTCGGATCAATTAATTTCAAATGTTCAAATGCCGCGTTGGTCACAACACGACCTCGTGGAGTCTTTTGAAGTAGCCCTTCTTGAATGAGAAATGGCTCATAAACTTCTTCGATAGTGTCAGCCTCTTCACTTAATGCAGAAGATAAAGTGTCGATACCCACCGGGCCGCCACTGAATTTTTCTAAAATCAGCAGCAATATTTTTCGATCCATGTGATCAAGACCCATTGGGTCGACTTCAAGTTGCTCAAGTGAATACACTGCAAGCTCAGTCGTGATTTGCCCATTCCCGCGCACTTCAGCATAGTCACGAACACGACGAAGCAAACGATTGGCAATACGAGGTGTTCCCCGACTTCTGCGCGCCAGCTCTTCAGAACCTTCAGTTGTTAAAGATATTTTTAAAAGCTCTGCTGAGCGCTTTAAAATTGTCATAAGAGATTTACGATCATAAAACTGGAGCCGTTCTAGTATGCCAAAGCGATCACGAAATGGAGCTTTTAATAGACCCGCTCGAGTCGTAGCGCCAATTAAGGTAAATGGAGAAAGTTGAAAACGCATTGAGCGAGCACCAAGCCCCTCACCCGTTATAATATCAAGAGCAAAATCCTCCATCGCACTATAGAGATACTCTTCAACATCTTTTGAAAGCCTGTGAATCTCATCAATAAATAAAACAGAATTCGGTCGCAAACTTGTAAGAATTGCGGCAAGATCACCTTTGCGATTTAGTGCTGGGCCTGAAGTGACTTTTAATTCGACATCCATGTGACCTGCAATAATATGAGCCAAAGTTGTTTTGCCAAGCCCCGGAGGCCCACACAGCAATGTGTGATCAAGAGGCTCTTCTCGCTTTTTTGCAGCCTCGACAAATACTAAAAGCTTTTCTTTAACCTTATCTTGCCCCGGAAAATCTTCAAATTTTTTCGGTCGCAAACTGTTCTCGATTTGCAAATCAGAATCTGTTGGTAAACCAGTAGTTAATCTTGAAAATGAATCGTCCATTTAAAAAGTCCCCGCTAAAGATGTTAACCCGCGTTTAATCCCGTCTTCAAATTCAGTGGTGGGCGCCATTTGCTCCACAACTTTTTCAACCTCTTGAAGCTTAAACCCTAAATTCACAAGCGCTGAAACTATATCGGCGCGAGCCGCAAATCCAACACGAGGCTTCTGCTCTTCAGAAAGCACAAGTTTACCTTTAAGACTTAAAATCATTTGCTCCGCAGTTTTTTTGCCGACCTTAGGTAAACCAGATAAACCCTTCACATCGCCGTCTTCGATCATCCCGATTATTGTTGAAAGCGGCGCGCTTGAGAGAATTTTCATAGCCACTTTGGGGCCAATGCCATTTATTTTAATGAGCGAGAGAAAAAAGTCTTTTTCAGTTTTTGCTAAAAAGCCGAAAAGTTGAAGCGCGTCCTCACGTACATGGGTGTGAACCCACACTTGCGCCGTCGGAAGCTCTGACAATGTTAAAAGTGTAGGTGAAGAACAAATGAGTTCATAACCCACACCCCGAACGTTTA
>JAGRAK010000244.1 GCA_020434645.1 Bdellovibrionales bacterium
CATTTTGGGGAATTGTCATCCAGGCTTATCTAAAAGATTCGTTAAGCGATGTTAAAAAACTTGTTCAATTTGCTAAGACACGAAGTGTTCCTTTTACAGTGCGTTTAGTAAAAGGTGCCTATTGGGACTACGAAACAGTCGTGTTTAAACAAAGAAACTGGGAAGTTCCAGTTTATGTAAATAAAAGTGAAACGGATTTTAATTATGAAAATTGTTTATATGAATTATTAAAAAATCATTCATACATAAAAACAGCCGTGGCATCTCATAATGTTCGAAGTATTTCTGTAGCAATGGTTCTTGCGAGACAATTTGGAATTCCGCAAAATGGATTGAAATCCAAATGCTTTTTGGAATGGCCGACCCTATTAAAAAAGCCTTAGTAAAATCGGGCTACCGAGTACGTGAGTATGCCACAATTGGTGAACTCATCCCGGGCATGGCTTATCTTGTAAGGCGCTTACTTGAAAACACATCCAATGAATCTTTCTTACGCTCTAAATTTGCCGAAAATGTATCAACAGAAATCTTGTTAAAAGATCCTGCTGAAAACTTGACTCCTACCAATTCGCTAGAGCCCAAACAGCCTGGTCGCTACTACAATGAACCTCTTATTGATTGGGTGAACGCGCCCGCTCGCCAGCAGATGAAAACAGCTTTACAAAAAATGAAAAAGCAATTTGGCGAGACAGTTCGACCAGTCATCAACGGCAAAGAAATCTCAAGCAAAAATAAAATTTCAAGGGAGAACCCCGCTCATACATCTGAAACCGTTGGTCACGTCGAACTCGCTAGCATCGAAGATGCCGATAACGCTATTGAAGCTGCTAAAAAAGCCCACCCCGAATGGTCAAGAAAATCAGCAAGCGAGCGCGCCCAAATATTATTAAATCTTGCCGATATATTTCGTCGCGAAAGATATAGCCTTATGGCACTTCAAGTTTATGAAGTGGGCAAGAACTGGTCAGAAGCTGACGGAGACGTTTGCGAAGCCATTGATTTTTTAACTTACTATGCGGCTGACATTCTACGTTTAGAAAAAGGCGAACGCGTAAGCTACGCAAGCGGCGAAGACTCGCATTATGAATACCGCTCACGCGGAGTCGCCCTTGTTATCGCTCCCTGGAACTTCCCGCTAGCCATTCTGACCGGTCAAGTGGCCGCCTCAATTGTGACCGGCAACACCTGTGTTATGAAGCCAGCAGAACAAAGCTCGCTGATTGCCGCCCGCCTAATGAAGTATCTCACTGAAGCTGGCTGCCCAAAAGGAGTTGTCAACTTTATACCAGGACTTGGCGAAGAAGTCGGACGCCATCTCGTCGCGCATAAAGATATCTCTACAATTTCATTCACTGGCTCTATGAATGTCGGTCTTGAAATCACAAAAGAATGTGCGAAAGTTCAACCCGGCCAGCATCAAATTAAGCGCGCCATTATTGAAATGGGTGGCAAAAATGCTATTATTATTGATTCAGACGCAGACCTAGATGAAGCCGTCATGGGTGTTCTTTATTCGGCATTTGGTTTTCAAGGTCAAAAATGTTCAGCCTGCAGTCGTGTAATCGTACTTGAAGAAAATTACGATCGCTTCTTAGGTCGTCTTATAGAGGCTGCAAAATCTCTTATTGTTCGCGACCCTGCTGACCCTCATAGTTTTATCGGCCCCGTTGTCGATCAAGAGGCCTATCAACGAATACGTAACACGATTGAGACGTCAAAATCTTCGGCGCGCCTAGTTTTTGAAACTGAGGTGCCTGAGGGCGGATACTTTGTAAGCCCGACAATTTTTGCGGATGTGAATCCTGATTCAGAACTAGCGCAAGAAGAAATATTTGGGCCAGTACTTGCTGTCATTAAAGTGCGCGATTTAGACGAAGCACTTAAAGTTGCCAATGGTACTAAATACGCTCTAACCGGTGGTTTATTTTCTCGCTCTCCTGCCAACATTAAACGCGTAAGAGAAGAATATGAATGCGGAAATCTTTATATCAATCGCGGTATTACCGGCGCGATGGTCGGCCGGCACCCATTTGGCGGTTATAAGATGTCAGGGTTAGGCAGCAAAACCGGTGGCAAAGAATATTTACTCCACTACTTAGATCCTCGAGTGGTAACTGAAAATACCGTTCGCCGTGGCTTTGCTCCTCCTGAAGTTTAAAAACTAGTTCTTTGTAGCGGCTGCAACACGATTGCAAACATCAACTTGGTCGAGGCTTTGAATAACATTGCCATCTACATCTTTAATCGTAAGTTTTACAATTTGGTCAATAGGCCGTCAACCTGGCCGCTTACATGCTCAAGTTGTCTTTTAACGTTCTCATGCAAAAGCCCATCTCTACGAAATCAAGAGAAGATATCAAAAACTTAATGGCATAAAATATGCTCTTACATAATATGTTCGGCAGCAGTAATGCTAACCGAAACTCTAATGGAAGAGTGACCGCACATTGAGATTTATCCATATCCTGTGGCGGAGTTGACGTTGACCTCCATCATTGACAATTATGCCCTATGCAAAAGCTCATAAATGCAATTTTGTCATGATGGAGGCCAAGTGTTCAATCAAGGTCATATAGCCATAGTGGATGACGATCCTGAAAGCCGCAGAGACATAAAAAATATATTAAGCAGTGAAGGGATCCATTCGACTGAGTACTCTTGCGCATCTGAGGCTCTAGTCAGGTTTAAGTCTGACAGACCTGACATATTGATTACATGCCACAAAATGAAAAACATTGATGGCCTCATGCTTTTAAAAAAGATGAATGAAGATTATCCCGATACGCTCACCATTATCATAACATCATCTAACTCTGTTGAATCAGCCATAGAAGCCATGAAACTCGGCGCCTTTAATTATATTGTTCGCCCTGTAAAAAATGAGCAACTTCTACTTGTAATAAAAAGAGCAATTGAAAAATCAAAACTTCGAAATGAAAACAAAACTCTTCGACAGCAACTCGATAAGAACTTTAACTTTGAATCTATAATTGGCAAAAGCCCTGCTATGCGCGCCGTATTTGATTTAATTAAACTAGTGGCTTCAGCCTCTGCCAATGTTTTGATCACTGGCGAAAGTGGTACCGGTAAAGAACTCGTAGCAAGAGCGCTTCACTATTCTGGAGAACGTCGCGACAAACCCTTTGTTCCGATTAACTGCACAGCCATACCTGAACATTTACTTGAGAGTGAACTCTTTGGACATGTCAAAGGATCATTTACAGGAGCTATTTCTACTAAGATCGGACTGTTCGAAGAAGCAGATGGTGGAACTCTTTTTTTAGATGAAATAGGAGACTTAAGTTTTTCACTGCAAGCCAAACTCCTTCGAGTTATTCAAGATAAAAAAGTGCGCGCAGTCGGCGGAAATGAACTTAAACAAATTGATGTTCGAATATTAT
>JAGRAK010000245.1 GCA_020434645.1 Bdellovibrionales bacterium
AATGATCGAACAGATGTTTTCCCGGCGAATTCAAATACCCCAAATATGATCACTGTTGCCGCTTCTGGTTCATCAGATGCTAAGCCACAATGGTCAAATTATGGTAAGGCTATGGTTCACTTAGCAGCTCCTGGAGAAGGCATTATGTCGACTCTTCCGGGCAACAAGTATGGTGAGTTGTCAGGTACGTCTATGGCAACACCACTTGTGAGTGGTCTTGTTGGGTTTTTAAAGTCACAAGATGCATCACTAACTGGCGCGCAAATTCGCGCACTTTTACAAACTACTGGCGCACGAGTTACAATTGAGACGGCATGTAATTGTCGCGTTGACGCTTTTGCAGCAGTGGATCGCTTATTAAATAAAAAGCAGTGGCTCGTGCCAACTGCGGCGACTCTTGCTGTAAATGAAACAGCCGTTATTTCATTGATGAATGGCGTTGAGCCGATCGAGTACGTTTCAAGTAACCCAGCATTTGTAACTGTTGATGATGCCGGTGTTGTGACAGCTGTTGCTAACGGTGTGGCCACTATTACAGCAACTGATGCTGCAGGGAATTCTGTAACATCACTTGATTTTAATGTTGGAGCGGCTTCTTCACCAGGTAACCCAGGCAATCCGGGTAACCCTGGCAACCCAGGCGACTGTCCGCTAGGCGATCCGGCGCTTTGCCAAATCGCATGTGGAATTATGCCAGATCTACCGTTCTGCGCGATGTAATTAAAAGTTAAAATCAAGAATAAAAAAAGGGAGCTTAGTGCTCCCTTTTTTTATTCTCGAAGGTCAAACATGACACTTTTCGAATTCAATAAAATTTTAAAGTTTAGCTTGCCCGTGTTTTACTTTACTCACGAGTTTCATTGATTTGCCAACAGTCTTGCGGCTGCGCTCACGCTTTTCACTGTCGCGGCGAAGAAGAGTTTCCATCGCGTGTACGGCTTCGCTAACAGCAGTACGGAAGTCAGTTTCTGTTTTCTTCACCATATAAGGTGTTCTGCTGCGTGGAACTTTCACAGAAAGTTCAGCTAGAAAAGATTCAGCATGGCCTTCGCTATTTTTTGCGACAATTGAGCCGCGAAGAAGAACATTTGAATCATGAAACCGAGTGTCGATACGGCGCTTGAGAGTCTGAAAGCGCTTCACTACATAGGTTTCTAGAGTCTTAGTATTTTTGAAGCCGTTAAATTGGAATTCAATTTCCATAAGGCACCTCCATACGGGGAAAACTACCCCTTTTTTGCATGAATATCTAGGGTGAAAGTGAGCATCATTTGCCTTTATTTGGCATTTTGTACCTTATTCGTAATAAATGTATTTGTAATATCAGCCGGTAGTCTTGAATTTGCACGGCGAACAGAGCGTCTTTCAGCTCGTAGTTTTATTCGCTGCTCTTTTGTTAGGCATTTACCAGATTTGCATATTGCTTGGTTAAAGCCAATAGGTTGACCTACAGGGAGAGTATTGACCTTCCCACCAGTTTGTGGCGCCGCTGTCGGTACTGAGGCTCTAGTAATAGGCTTTGCGGCGGTCGGTGCTGCTGCTGACGCTGGATCTGTTCCTGCTGGAGCTGCTGTATTGGCCTTAGTGCTCCCAAACTTAATTTTCTGCGCGGTAGCCGGTACATAAACTGGAGCGTCTGATTTGGTGACTGAATTTGGTACACCTCTTGTATTTATAATATATGATCCATCTGCTCTTTGAACTAGTGCCGCATCCTTAAGAAAGGGGCTGGCTGAGAGTAGCTCTCGAACGCCGGCGCCGCCGTCTTCTGGAGCAGGGCCTTTGCCGTTCCATACGATTCCGGGTGAAACGTATTTACCAGTGGCATAGTCATACTTGGCGCTACCAAAACCCCACTTATTGCCTTCGCTCACCTGTGGTCCACTGAGGGTAAGTCCTCCGGCATTTGCTTGGCTAACAAGTAGTGCTGAAACGAACAAAGTAACGGCTTGCATATATCTTAGATTTTTCACTCAATCCCCCTTATTTTTAAATGACACCTGATGAGTTTGCACAGGGCGTGCCTGTTAAAACATGAGTCATTTCAGGGGGTTTCTCACTATGAGGCGTCTATTTTTTAATCAGAAATTGCGACGATTAGACAGCTACTGGCTTTTTTGAGGTTGGCTTTGATTTTGCTTTTTTGAGCTCTCAGGCAGTCCAAATGTTGATCTAAGATTGTCGGGGACTATTAGTCCTTCGGACTTGCCGTGATTTTTTAGGCATTGCTCTAATTTCTTTTTGCTGGAGCATAAAATAGTTTTGTTGGCGAGACTATTTAAAAACTTGGCGGCAACGACGAGCTGTTAAGGGTTACCGTTTTCTGTGCAAGAGCTATAATAAATGCTCAGCTGTGTGCAGCTTGTTTTATTAATAAAGTACATAGAAGACCCTATTGAAATTGCGGCGATAGAGGCCATTACTATTATGGGTTCGACAGCATGGGCTTCAGGCAATATGTGGGACAAGAGGCTTGCCGTTTTTTGTGGTAGAGAGCCTATGGCAGCATCCCAAAATGATTCAATATTTCGGCTTGGGTGATATTCAATTTTTTTGTGATTGAGCGTAAGAATTATGTTCTCGCCTTCTTTGCGCTCGATGCTAAACACAACAAGTGAATTGCCGGTTTCGATTGTGTATTGTTTGTTGTTATTTTCAGAGATTTTAATTTTAGTTTTCTCAGCCCCTTTAATTTTTGATTGCAAGAAAGTCAGGGTCGAGTGGTCGACCGAGGGCTTTATTTTCGCGATAAAATCACCGACTGTTTTTGATTTTTGCAGTATGTGGCTCAAGTCAGCTCTTGTACTTTTTTCGGCAACTTTAAAATGCGAGTCGGCGGCTACACAGAGAGTGGGAAGCAAAAGAATGAAGGCGAATGTGATGAAGAGGTCTCGTAAAATTTTATCCATAGTTCATAGTAGCAAATGAGTGCGCTAATAGTACTGGACTATGGCAGTATTTATGAGCTGGCTTTACATCTATATTATGATTTTAAGTCTTACGGCTAGTCTATATTTAAATCCGCCATATGTTTTGAGTCGTTTTTCTATTTCATATTGAGGTCTAAAACTCCGAAAAGATTAATGTTATGGCCATTAAGGTGAAAAAAAATAATCTAATCATATTAATGATTGTGTATGTGCTGAGTTCACTTTTGCCGCTGCAATTTTCTTTAGCCAAAACAAAAAATAAAAATAAAGGCACGCAGGCACTTATTATCAGTGAAAGTGATTATAAAATTGATGCACGAAAAGAAAAATTTGAAGAAATAATATCTCAAGCACTTGGGCCAATAAAAGGCAAGGTTACAAGTTTAACTCTGCGAGAGGCTGTAGAGAATGCGCTAAAAGACAATGTTGAATACAAAACAAGTCGCCTTGATATGG
>JAGRAK010000246.1 GCA_020434645.1 Bdellovibrionales bacterium
TATCAATCAACATGGGCATATAAGATTTCAGGAGATCCTGAAAATATGCGCTCGCCACATAAATGCCGCTGGCAATGTACGACGGGTTTTCATGGTTTAGTAACTCCAATGTGATTTTTTTCGACAATTCTTCATCAATATTACGATAAATAAGGGCTATGTTTGCCTTAAGGCGATTATTATCATGCACGGCAAGCTTTTGCAGCAAGCCCGTGACATCTTCTACACCAATACCGGCACGACCTTCTTTATGCACAATCCATAAACTTTCAACAGCATTTGAAACCACTCGAAAATCTCGATCAGAAAGAAATCGCTTAAAAGCTGCAGATAAATATTTTTTATCTATACCCGGGAGCATTTTAGCGCAAATCGCACGCACTTGCGGAGAAGAATCTTTAGATCCACTAGATACGTATTGCTTTATAAATTCAGCACCCAGTTCTGACTGTCTTTCTGCGAGAAGCTGAAAGGCATCTTCTCGAACCATAGTGTTGGCATCAATCAACATTTTTTGCAGGGCGCTTTTTAAGAAAGACTTATCCCCTGACTTTAATAACACTATGTTTTTGGCAAACAATCTAAGAGCAAGAAGTCGAATCTTCCAGTCTGGGTGTTCGATAAAATGATATGCCACTTTTATCACCCCCGTCAGATCTACAAAGTCGAGTTCGCATAAACCCAAAACCTTTAAACACAAAGTTAGGCTCTGAAAGCCACTTATGTGTAAAACTCGATTTAATGACTGCAAAAACCCTTTTTCATCGCGCGAAAGAGCTTGCAGCTCAATCATCTGTGCAATTTTATCTTCTTCTATGTTCATGGCTGGGTCAGAGATAGTTTTATCTGTTTCAAAATCAACTTCTCTCATTCTTCTAACTGAAATATCAGGGCAAATGACCAGCCGATCATCTGTTAAGAACCCATCTTCTATTCGAATGATACGTCTTGAAAACTTGGCATCTTCTATAGAGTGACTGACCATGAGTATGGTCACCCCTTCGGCATTTAAATCTTGAAATATTTTAAGAACGTCAAGCCGAGTATCTGGATCAAGTGCCGCACACGGCTCATCTGCAATTATTAGCTTCGGTTGATTCATGAGTGCTCTGGCAATTGCAACACGCTGTTGCTGACCACCAGAGAGCTGATTCGGCTTATGTTGAATATAGTCTTCAAGACCCACTTTTTTCAGTGCCTCACGACATCTTTTTAAGACTTCACTTTTATCAAGTCCAGAATACAAAAGTGGCAAGGCACAGTTTTCATAAACTGAAAGTCCTGACAGAAGAAGCCCCTCTTGAAATATAAACCCAATTTCGCTGCTTCTAATTTTTTCTTTACGCGATTCATCTAATGGGTGAACCTTCTCGTTATTATAATAATACTTCCCTCGCGACTGAGTCATAAGTAGAGCTAAAATTGAAATTAATGTGGTTTTGCCTGAACCCGATGGCCCAGATATTGTAACAAACTCCCCGTGATCGACAAATAGGTGAATACCCCGGAGCGCTTTTTTCACTCCATCTTTGGTTTTATAATATTTTTTAATTCCATCAATGGATATGAGCATTATTTCACCAAAATTACATCTTGAGGGCTAATCCCCGATAATATTTCTACTTCTAATTCATTTAGTAAGCCAATCGTTACAGGCTTTTTTTGAAAGCCCACACCGTCATAGACTTCGACATATGGTGAGTTGAAGTCATATTTTAGAGAGTATCGCGGTATAACCAGAGCATTTTCTTTTTGAGCAACCAACACGTTGCAGTCAGCCAGCATCCCAATTCTTAAGCCCGCCTGCCCCGGAAATATCTCTATATCAACCGGGAACTGTGCAATGTTATTTCTTTGATCAATAATGGGCACCGAATAAATGCGAGTGACACGCCCATCGTAGTATCTGTCTGGAGTTGCTGGTGAAAATATTTTAACCGGCGCACCACTCTTAAGCATATAAAGATCACTTTCAGGTATTTGCCCATTTACTAAAAATGAATCATTACGAGCAATCTCCATTAGCACATCACCATTTTGCACGGCTGTTCCAGGCACAAAATTATTAGCTCCTATCCACGAGACAGCCACTAAACCAGAAATAGGAGCTCGAACCTCAAAACTCCCTTGAAGGGCTTGAAATTTTTCAAACTCCTTTTGGGACTGCCTTAAATCGCCTTCTAGTATAGACAAATTGTTACGCGACTGTCGCAATTCACTAATAAGATCTTCACTCTCTTGTGCTGAAGCAATATTTCTTTTATAAAGTTTGCGCACTCTTTGCGTTTTCTTTAGTAGTCCAGCTATTAAGAGTTGTTGGTTTTTGACCTCGAGGCCTATTCGCTTCACGTCATTTTTTCGTTTAGATATTTCAGTTTCGATAAATGACTTGTCATATGTTAAAATGAGATCACCTTTTTTTACGGTGTCCCCCAATTTGACGTAAAGCTTATTAATTTTGCTATTGATTTCTGCTTTGATCTGATGACTCTCAACCGGATAAACTCGACCTACGAAATGTACGGTGCGACTCATTTGTTTAACCGTTGGCCGTATAAGCGTTCTATCATTCATTCCACTTTTATTGTTATCACGACAGCCGTTAAAGCTAAGCAGTGTAACGATAAGTATAATGTTTTTTAAGATGATCTTCTTCATTTTCATGTTCCCTTTATTGATGATACCGGATCGAGCTCGGCAGCACGGCGAGCCGGTATTATGCCAAAAATTAATCCTATTAAAACTGTAAATGAAAATCCGACAAATACTGCAAATGGATCTGCACCTAAATTTTCTTTTAAAATTAGCATACTGATTTGCCCGGCAAGCGGAATCCCCACTATCACTCCCGCTATTGCGCCCAATAGAGAAATGAACAAAGCTTCAGCCGTAAATTGCATCGTAATAAGCCCCTTGCTGTACCCGAATGTTTTATATAGACCAATTTCTTTTTTTCTTTGCATTATACTAACAAGCATTATGTTCATAATACCGACACCACCATTTATAAGACTTAATATGCCAACAATAAGACCCGCTAAGAATATGCCATTAACATCCGTGCGCACTTTCTCAGCAGCCTGCACGACATCAGATATCGATGCATATTCACTTGATGACGATTGATACATATTTTTTATGATATTGTGATATGCTGGGATTCTGTCGACGCTGTCTGGCTTGATCACTAAATTAATAACAGGCTCTGGCAAAACACTAGATTCTAAAGATGATAAAGGCATAAAGCTCGATCCGTTTGGATCAGCAATATCGAGACTCATTTTTGACATTGTCACCTGGTCGAGTACACCAACCACTCTTAAACTGACATGCGATGTGCCCAATTTAACCTGAAGATATTGCCCAATTGGGTTATTT
>JAGRAK010000247.1 GCA_020434645.1 Bdellovibrionales bacterium
TATAGAGCCACTGATTTGTACACGGCTTTTACGAAAGCGAAAATCTATGAGCATTTTTTAATTGATAAGAATGGTGAAGTAAAGCTTGGGCCATCGGGCGCAACTTTAGATCCTATGGTTGCTAAAGAAATTTTAAAAAGTAATTTGCCTGAAGGTGCATTGGATTTTAACGGGCAAAAAAGTCAGATTGTATCTTATGCAGATGCTGGTCTTGAAGGCATGAAAATCACGGCTATAGTCGATCGCTCAGAGGCGCTCGCGGCGGTAAATGCATTGCTTATCCAATCTCTTTTATTTTTTATAGCACTTATTGCGTCAACTGTAATTTTGGGGGTCATCGCATCTGTTCGCCTGACTTCAGCGCTGAGAGACTTATATGAAGGGACAAAGTTAATTGCTAAGGGGCAATTTGACGTGAGAATAAAACCTCAGTCAAACGATGAAGTAGGTGGACTGGCAGAGGGTTTCAACTTCATGGCAGGAGAGGTTTCTCGTCTAATGGCAGAGGCCGGCGATAAAGCTCGAATGGCCGGAGAGCTCGAAACAGTCAAGATCGTGCAAGAAACATTGTTTCCTCCAAGCGAAAAAGACTTTGGAAAGTATCGTGTGCTTGGTCATTTTGAGCCAGCAAGTGAGTGCGGTGGTGATTGGTGGAACTACTCGTTTAGCGATGATAAATTGTATCTGTGGATTGGCGATGCGACTGGACATGGTGCTCCTGCCGCAATGGTGACCAGCGCTGCAAAAGCAGCAGCCACAATAATTGAAGACATGCCCCATATGAGCCCCGCAAAAATATTAACGGTGATGAATAAAGCTATACATGAAACGTCTAAGGGCAGAATCCTTATGACATTTTTTGTTGGCTGCATTGATATGAAAACCGGAGAGATGGTGTATGCAAATGCCAGTCATGAACCGCCATATGTTATTCACCCTCGCACTGATGGGGCTAAGATTACAAAAAAAGATCTCGAGCCATTGATTGATGCCGCAGGCCCGCGGCTTGGCGATACTCGTTCGGCAGAATACAGCGAAGGCAAGTATACGATGGCACCGGGAGATACACTTTTAATGTACACAGACGGAGTTGTCGACTTAACGAATTTAGCTGGCAAAGTTTGGGGTGAGCGTGGCTTTATTAAATCAATATGCGACTCAGCCTCTGCTGGACCAACGGCCGATATGAAGTTTAACAAATTAAAAAATAACATAACTGAATTTCGAGAAAAAACAGAATTAGTCGATGATATAACTTTACTAATGTGTCAGTATGGTGAGGCTGCATAGTGGGTGCAAAGAAAATGCAAGACAACAAACAATATGAGCAACATGTGCTGGAGCACCTGCGTCCCGGTTTGAATTGGGACAAAATTATGGTGTGTGATAATGTTACACCTGGCAATGTTATTGCTCTTGCCCTGGATGCTGGCTATACGCATATTTGTCAATCGAGTCATCCTTACTTTGTGCCAGACTTAAATACTTCAGCATTGATGCTTTTAGAAGATAAACAATTTATAAACTATCCACTCTCATCTATAATAACACCATCTGAAGTGGGGCCTGAAGCAGAGGCGAATTTAACTCATTTTGAATATAAATTTGAGCAAGCCGGTCAAAAGTTCACTATCTTACAAGGTGTTGGTAAAGCGTTGGGTGAAAAAAAAGTATCACCTTCTATTCAAGCTGATGTTCTTGTTATAGCTGATGAACTTAGTACAAATGCTGTATTTAATGCACCATTTGTCGACATGGAGAATACTGCGTCTGGTGCGTCAAGAGAAGATCAGAGTACTCGAATGCATCAAGGTAAGAGTGCAAGCATATTCTTAGGCGCAAATGACACCCGACTGGTTATTGGATGTAAAGACCCATATGGCACACTCAATCTGATGAAATTATTTGTACGTATAAAAAAATGCTATGACACGAGTGTTGCTGAAAATATCAATATGACCGGACGCGGAGGCGCAGGCATAGGTTCGTTTATGGTATTTAATTCGTCAGCAAGTTATTATGCGGTTGTTGAAGAGGGGCAGTGCACGATGATTCTATGCGCACTACCGGTTAGAATGAGCAGCAAAACCAGATTAGAGATTCCAAAAAACTTACATTTTATAATTAAAAATAAGAGGTGAAGAAATGAGTCAATTTTCAGCAACAAAAGAACAAAACGGCAGCGAATGTAAGGTTGTTTTAAGCGGGCATGTCGATGAAGATGCTACGTTTGGGAGCGTTCAACTCGAAGGTGTTAGTAAGGTCATAGTTGATCTTGATGGTGTGACAGCAATTAATTCTTGTGGCATTAGAGAGTGGATTAAGTGGATTCGTACTGCGCCCCCTACGGCAGAAGTTGTGTATCGAAATTGTCCTAAAGTGATAGTAGATCAAATCAACATGGTCGCAGGCTTTTTACCTGAGACCGGTAAAGTGGAATCATTTTACGTGCCATATTACAGTGAAGAGTCTGGCAATGAAAAAATGATTTTATTTAAAGATGGTGCTGAATTTAAAGGGAGTGAATTGAATCCTCCTGCAGAAGTTAAAGATGATTCAGGCGAAGTGATGGAAATGGACGTAATCGAAGCTAAGTATTTTAAATTTTTACAAAAGTAGACAATGGACTATAGCTTTTTTGACGGTTTAATAGATTGTGTTTTTGTTATCGGTGATGACAGAGGCATCGTGTATTGTAATGAATCTGCGGCCAAACTATGTGACTCTTCTGTTCGAAGATTGGCCAGAGGTAAGCCTATATATGATTTTATAGAGTTTTCAGATTCTAGATTATTTGCTATGCCTGATGGAACTATGGGGCGCGATGAGCCGGCACCTTATGTCGAATTAAAATTTAAATTAAAATCTGGCAAAGAGGGTAAAGTGCAAATGGCTATACAGCCATTTGCTGATAGTGAGGGCGCGCGCCGTTGGGTTATCATGGTGCGAGATGTGACTCTTGAAGAAGTGCTGCATGCGAAATATCATAAACAACTAGAAGAAAAAGAAGTTTATATTCAACAACTTCAAGATGCACAAAGGCAACTTGAAGATTATTCTAAAAATCTAGAAAAGATGGTCGAAGAACGTACTCTTGAAGTTAAGCGCGCCAACACTATGCTTAACGCCATCATGAATAGTTTAGGACAGGGATTTTTTGTATTTGATAAATTAGGTGTTTGCTCTAATTTTTATACTCGTGCATGTGAAGAAATATTAGAGGGCATCCCGTCTAATAAAAATGTGTCTGATGTATTAAAAATTCAGGACAAAGAAATTGATACTTTTAAAATGTGGCTATCTGCAATTCATGGCGAGCAATTGCCCTTCGACACATTACAAGAGTTGGGTCCGGCACTATTTGATCACTCTCAAG
>JAGRAK010000248.1 GCA_020434645.1 Bdellovibrionales bacterium
TTTAGCTCCGACTTTAACAGTGAGATTTGGCTCATAAATATTTATTTTTGGCATTTCAATATCTACTACTGCGGGATCACTAAAATTATATTTTTTCGTTAAGGGGAGAGTAATGCCCACTACGCCCGCTCTTGTTTCAAGCGTGAAATGGGAGCAAGATTTATTGAGCGAAAGCACATAACGACCAACGCAGCGGGCGGCATTGCCACACATTTCAGCGCGCGACCCGTCAGCATTATAAAAATCCCACTTCAAATCAGCCAATTGAGAATTCTCTAGAAATAATAATCCATCGGCACCCACAGACTGAAATGGATTGCACAGCTTTCGAGCAATTTGTTTTCGACTTAGTCGATGAAAATATTCTTTAACAGATTTTCGCGCGCGTTTGTCTCGCAAATCGATTAATAGAAAATGATTACCAGTTCCGGTGAGTTTGTATAATTTGACCATTACGGCCGTTGTATCAAAACTTTCGTAAAAGTCCTATCACGATCCCACGTATTTCAACTTCATTGGGGGAGTACCACATGGAGTCCATATCTGAGTTAGCTGGGCGGAGCTCGACTTGCGGCCTTGCAAGGCTTGCCCCATTGTGAAGATAAAATCGCTTAACTGTGGCTTCGTTATCTACAACGCAAACTGAAATTTCACCATTATGAGCTGATTTTTGCTCTTGTACGATTAAAACATCGCCATCAAAAATACCATCTTCGATCATTGAATTGCCGCTCACTTCGAGTGTGTAGCTGCGGCCTGGGTTTTTCACCATGCTCGGTGGCACTTCTGTGAACTCTTCGTGTGTTAGAGATTCTATTGGTCTCCCCGCGGCCACTTTGCCCATTAGAGGAAGGGACAAAAGCTCCCGCTGTGGCCCATCCACAGCGGGAACCCTTGTTGGGGTTGAGACAGCAAAAGTTGTGTGTCTTTGCTCATAAACAAGTGCGAGAGACTCTTTGAGCGCCGAAGCTGGACGCAACAAAGCAATGGCTCGCTTTTGGTTTCCACCGGGCATACTGATGTATTCTTTTGCCTGCAGCTGCTTTAAATAGCGCTGAACTGAGTTATTTGAGGCAAACCCAAAGTGTTTTTTAATCTCCATAAAAGTCGGGGCAATACCGCGAGAGCCAATGAAAGACTCTATATACTCGAGCACCTTTTTTTCGTTACCCGTTAAAGAGACAATATTGTTTGTAGTGTCTTGTGTCTTCATCAGACTTACTCCCTATGTACACATGAACGTTATGTGTAGATAACGTGTAAGTCAAGTGTATGTAATTTGTTTTTCGACTTTTGTCTTGCTGAGCATAGCGCTTCGCATTATGAGATCAGCTGGCTCGAAGCCCATTGGGTCGACCTGTGGTAAATATCGTGTCTATATGAATATGAATAAAATCAAACTTGAAGAGAGCTGGAAGTCGGCGCTTTTGTCAGAGTTTTCAAAGCCCTACATGCAGGAGCTGAAGACTTTTGTTTCAGCGGTGCACGATGAAAAAAAGACGATTTATCCTAAGCCGCAAGAATTTTTCGCAGCACTTAATTTCACGCCGGTAGATAAAATCAAGGTCGTTATTTTAGGACAAGATCCCTACCATGGTCCTGATCAGGCACATGGTTTTTGTTTTTCTGTTCGCCCAGGTGTTCCACTTCCGCCATCGCTGCAAAATATTTTTAAAGAATTAAAGTCGGATCTTAATGTTCCAACCCCTGACCATGGCTGTTTGCTTTCATGGGCAAAGCAGGGAGTGCTACTTTTAAATGCTACACTTTCAGTTGAGGCGGGCTGCCCGGGCTCACATCAAAACAAAGGTTGGGAACCATTTACAGATTCTATAATAGACTATCTGAACCGTGAAAAATCAGGGCTTGTTTTTTTATTGTGGGGAAGCTTTGCCCAAAAAAAGGGTGCCTTTATAGATAAGAAAAAACATTTGGTGTTAACAGCGCCACATCCATCGCCGCTTTCTTCATATCGCGGATTTTTTGGTTGCCAGCATTTTTCTAAAACGAATCAATATTTAGTAGAAAATAATAAAGCTCCAATTGAATGGGCGCTCCCTCCGCGATCAGCAGTAGAGGAGTGGTTGTGAATCTTGTGATATTAATTTTTGTGTTCGCATTTTCTACATTCACTTATGCTGAAGATATCACTTTTACTTACTGTGCTGAGGCCAATCCGGCTACTTTTAATGCGCAGTTGGCAACTGATGGTACAACTTTTAACGCCAGTTCGCGCACGATGTACAATCGTCTTGTGGGTTTTGAGGCGGGGTCAACTCGTGTTTCTCCGAGTCTTGCCAAGTCGTGGACAGTTTCGCCAGATGGCCATAAAATCACATTTAAATTGCGTGAAAATGTGAAGTTTCATACTACCGATTACTTCACTCCAACACGCGACTTTAATGCAGACGATGTGTTGTTTACAATTAATCGAATGCGTGAAGAAGATCATCCGTATCACAAAGTTGGTGGGGGCCAGTATCCATCATTCTCAGCGCAACAGATGAATCAGATTATAGAAAAAGTTGAGAAGATAGATCCTATGACGGTGCGATTTACTTTGCGCCGGCCAGAGGCTCCGTTCTTAGCCAATCTGGCTATGGATTTTATGAGCATACTCTCAGCTGAATACGGAGAAAAACTAATAAAAGAAAATAAATTAGAAAATATAGATAAGCTGCCGATAGGCACCGGGCCATTCGTTTTTGTTTGGTATGATAAAGATAAATCTATTCGCTACAAAGCCCATGAAAAATACTTTGATGGTCGAGCGAAAATTGATCATCTTATTTTTTCAATAGCGACTGATCCGGAGGTGCGGCTGTCTCGTCTGCAAAAAAATGAATGTCAAATTCTGCCGGAGCCAGCGCCAGAAGATATTGTAAAAATAAAGGCTGATAAAAATCTTCAGCTTTTGCAACAGCCAGGTCTTAATATCTCATATCTGGCAATGGCAACAGAGCGGATGCCATTTGCCAATTTGTTGGTGCGCAAGGCGATCCATCATGCTTTGAATCGAGACCTGTATATTAAAGAGGTTTTTGGTGGCCATGCACAGGTGGCAAAAAACCCGATACCGCCGACGATGTGGTCATTCAACCGACGCACCCAAGACTATGAGTACAATGTCAAAAAAGCGAAAAAATATTTGGCAGAAGCCGGTTTGCCAAATGGTTTCGATACTGAAATTTGGTATGCCGATATTTCAAGACCTTACAACCCTCATCCTAAAAAGATGGCTGAGCTTATACAAAAAGATTTGGCGGCAGTGGGTATTAAAGCCAAGCTTATAGAATTGGGATGGCAGGAGTTTTTAGAAAAAGCGAGAAAAGGTGAGCCGCCGCTAAGTATTCAGGGCTGGACG
>JAGRAK010000249.1 GCA_020434645.1 Bdellovibrionales bacterium
TAGCCCCCCCCCTTCCTTCAAAATATATCTCTGCGCGTCATAAAGAGTCACGCCTCAAGCGCTTACTCGAGTTAACGATTCTACCTATGGTACGCTCAACCCATGCACAACCAGGGCAAACAAATTCTAAACGAGCATGCTTTAGAGCTTATAAATAAGGGATTTAACCGTGAAGACTATCTCGGCCAAGACCGGCAGAAAAAAACACTTCGAAAACTCTTAAGCCTTAGAAGCAAGAAGAATCAGGTGAACTCAGCTGAGTACTTGCCCACTATGATGAATGATAAATTTCGCAATAACTTTTATGAAAATTTAATAAAAGACAACGCTGGGGGCAAAACTATTCTCGAAGTGGGGACTGGCGCCGGCCTCTTGACTCTACTCGCCCTAAAATATGGAGCTCAGCATATTAGCACCTACGAATACAACCCACTTCTTCATGACAAATTAAAGAAATTAATAAACAGATATTATTCAAATAGCAATCGATGGACACTCTATCAAAAATCACTTTTTGATTGTGATGCTGCAGACTTAAAGCAAGAATATGATATCGTACTTCATGAGCTGTTTTCAGCCAATATTTTCGGCGAAGATTTTATTGCAACAGCCCTACTTGCAAAGTTATTTCTAAAGCCCGAGGGTAAAATTATGCCCGGCAATATTCATGTGCTTGCAAAACCTGTCTTATTTGAAAATATCGACAACCATCGGCTCATTATGAAAACCCATAGTGACTTTTCATTTGATGAATTTAATGAACTACCACCCATCTGCCATATGGCACAATCTGACTTCGTCGAAATGAAAATGCAGCGCGACTATGGTGCTGAATTAATTTTTTCTATTGATCTAAACTCCCATGATGTACCACTAAAAGACTCAAAAGAAATTCTCATTGATAAATCAATCGACTGCAATGCTCTACTCATTTATTTTGAAATAACAAACGAGCAATACATACTAACCAACGACCCCTCTCAAAACGAAACCCATTGGGGCTGCCTTTGGCACCCCATTAAAGAAAAATCTTCTCCAGTTACATTTAACTACAATCTTAATACTTTTTGGATATCTTAAGATCGAAGGCGGTGAGCGTGAGTCTACAAAGTTTCAATTTGATGGGTCAAAAGTCATCTACTATTACAATAGCTTTTCTCCTCGGCCTTATGACACTTGTCCTAGAAATTATTGCCCCACGCATGCTCGCCCCATACTTTGGAGTGTCACATGTTGTCTGGTCAGTGGTTATTAGCTACTTTCTTGCCGGCCTGTTCTTGGGATACTGGCTGGGCGCCAGGCACCAATTTAGCATTGATAAGTTAATTTTATTCAATTTATTTTTTTTACTTCCTATGTATTTCTACCGAGAAATATTCTGGCAGATCTCACAACTCCCTTTTGGCTGGGCTGTGCAGACATTCAGTGCCACAGCACTTTTTTTACCCAATACGATTATTATTGGCATTTTAAGCCCCATTTTAGCTGAGCGACTCAATTTAAACACTAAAGCTGCCAGTGGCTATATCTCTGCAGCGGCTACTCTCGGCAGCATTGTTGGGGCGCTGATAACAGGGTTTTTATTACTAGAGTACTTGTCTACAATTCAAATTATTTTAAGTCTGGTTGGGTTAAATTTACTTTTAATTGGATCAAATTTCTTATTAAAAGGCTCACTGTTAGCAATAATTGTTATTTGTATTTTTTCAAATAGCGATCAAATGTATAAATCAAAATATCAATTTATTGAAATATACCGAGTTCAAGACATGTTGTATTTTTGGGCGAATGGCTTTTTACAAAGTGCAAAAAACACTAAAGACGATACTCCATTTTTCAATCACAGCGGTGCTGTGCTAAACGCCATAAGTTTTGCTAAAAAGCCTGAGCGATTGATCAACCTCGGCCTGGGCGGTGGCGAAATATTAAGTGCTGTTAAGAAAAAATACCCAGAGATGACCATTGAAGCCGTAGAAATCGACCCCACTGTAGTTAAAATAGCTCGTAATGAATTTTTACTCCCAGATAGTATTCAGGCTTACATAGGTGATGCTAGACTTTTTTTACAAAAAAGCTCTGACATCTACGATGTCGTTATTTTAGATTGCTACACAGTGCCATCTCCACCACCACATCTTGTAACTGTTGAATTTTATAATTTACTTAAAAGCAAAATGGCTCACGATGGCGTACTTATTATTAATTTTTACATGGGTGATATTCATTTAAAATCATACTTAAATACAGTGGCTAAGGTCTTCCCCCATATCAAAACTCATGGCACGCCTCCTGGCAATACGATCGCCGCAGCCTCACCCTCAGAACTTAAGATATCAGGTGAACTATTCCCTGAGTACAAAACCGTGTTCAGCAGCTACAAATTTGATCCCCATCACAAAGTCTATACCGATATTAAATCTATAGGGTACTACTAGTGAATTACAAAACAGCAAATCAGGCTAATAATGAAGTTGACAGCAGTAACTAGTAAAAAAGCAAAATTATTTTATGTCTCACTTGTCGCGGCATATCTCATGGCATTTGCAGCAGCTCCTCTCTATTTTTACCCCCGCTTCTATAATGTTGCGGCTATAAATAATTTGTACACTGGCCTTAGCTATTTTCATCGTGGCCTTGGGCGCTGGGCATTTTACACCTCAGGCAATGGAGATTATTATTACAAAGCATTCACTTATGATCAAAACTCTAGCTTATTTAAACTCGCCTCCGCAGCTGAAAATCCTCGCCTCAATGACAATCTTCCGCGAGTGCTTACCCCTATATCTAATTTAAAATACAAAATAGGATTGATAAATCTCCTACAACTTCAAGACGATAACTTTTACTGGATCTGCAAAAACTTTAATGTCGAAGCAGAGACTCGCTATTATTATATAGTAAAAGATGCTGAATATGATTTAACGTCAGACTACGCAGAGAGCGACCCCGGGCAACTGCAGCCTATTGATAAAACTGATCGCAAGCTCCATGTTGGATCATATTCAGATCAAGGCAAGTTATTTTATACTTATAGTTTTATTTGCCCCGGCGATGCAAATATGAGTTCTGCGTTATGAAAACAGTAAATCTAAGGCCAACACTTCATTATATTTCTTTTATTTTACTCCTCATGTTTTATTACGAACGATATATAAACCTCGATGTTTACATGTCTCTTGCTGGCACCTCGGCTCACTTAGCAACCGCAAAAATACTCAGCCTCATCACCCTCGTTGCTCTTTTCTTATCTCTACTTTTTGGTAATCGCCTAACCACACTGATTGCGCTTATTTGCACTTCATTTGTACAATATGAGAGCATCTATGGTGCAGACACCATGGCTTATAATTTACTCTTG
>JAGRAK010000024.1 GCA_020434645.1 Bdellovibrionales bacterium
TGAGCTCAGCAGTTTAAATCACCCACTTATGCAGCAGATGATGATGAAATCTCCAGGGACTTATCATCATTGTATGAATGTGGGGAGTATGAGCGATTCAGCAGCTCAAGAAATAGGTGCGAACCCACTTTTGGCAAAGGTTATGGCTTATTATCATGACATTGGTAAAATGGAGCACGCGCAATATTTTATTGAAAATCAGCGCCCCGGGTTTAACCCGCACACGCAGGTGTCGCCACATATGAGCAAAACTATAATAATTGCGCATGTTAAAGATGGCGCCGATATGGCCATTAAGTACAAGCTTGGACGACCGATTGTTGACGGCATTTTGCAGCATCATGGTACGACACTCATTTCATACTTTTATAACAAAGCGCTTGAAGAAGAACAGGGTGAAGAAAAAGCGACAGTCGATGAAAGTGAGTTTCGCTATCCTGGTCCGAAACCACAATTTAAAGAAGCTGCAATTGTTATGCTCGCAGATAGCATTGAGGCGACAGCCCGATCACTTGAAGAGCCTACCCCTGGGCGACTGAACTCTATTGTTGAAAATATAATTGAGAGTAAGTTCATGGACGGCCAACTTGACGAGTGTAATTTAACAATTCAGGATCTCGCGATAATGAAAGACACATTTAAAAAGCAACTGCAATCAATGTATCATCATCGTTTAGATTATCCGCATATGCGTGACGGTAAGCTCATCGCTGTACCACAAAATAAAAAATCAGCGAGTAAGAGAGCATGAAGTCTTACAAGCTATTAGATTCTGGTAACTTCATGAAACTTGAACAGGTTGGTCCGTATCGAATATCACGGCCATCTGCTTGCGCTGTTTGGGATCCCGTGCTCCCAGCAGGGGAGTGGAAAAAAATTGATGCTGAATTTCAGCGCTTTTCTGATGGTAATGGTGAGTGGAAGGTGCTCAATAATGACATTAAAAAACCATGGGCAATTGATATCGCGGGTATTACTTTTAATTTAAAACTGACAGGTTTTGGTCATTTGGGCATTTTTGCCGAGCAAGAAACAAATTGGCTGCAAATTCGCGATATAATTTCTAAGAGAAAATCTCAATCTAAAGCCAGTTTTAATGTTCTCAATTTATTTGCCTATACAGGTGGGTCAACATTATTTTCTGCTGACGGTGGCGCTGAAGTCGTACATCTCGATGCTTCAAAAAGTTCGGTGAATTGGGCTCGTGAAAATGCCGCCAGTTCAAAACTTGATGATGCTCCCATTCGCTGGATAGTGGATGATGTGCAAGAATTTGTGCAAAAAGAAATACGTCGCGAGAAGAAGTATCAGGGTATAATTTTAGATCCGCCAAGTTACGGTCGTGGCAGTAAAAATCAAATCTGGAAAATTGAAACTGATTTGCTGCCACTTCTAAAAAATTTAAAAAAACTAATGGCTGATGATTTCTCTTTTATGCTGCTTTCGGCCCATTCGCCCGGCTACACGCCGATTTCGCTCGAAAATCAACTTCGTCAAATTTGCGGAGAGTGGCGCCAGAGTTTAGTGTCGTCGCCAGACAAATGTTCTGCAGAAGGCCTATCTTCTGATAAATATGTTTCTGGTGAAATGCTTATTTTTGATAAGACTGACAAGGCTTTGCCGAGTGGTGCTTATTGTCTTTTTCAAGCTGGCTAGCGGCGATTCAGCGAACTTACCTGAGGTAAAAGTGTTTTAAAATGAGACGCCGACTTAAAATGTCTTATTTTAAGTCGTGACTTGGCCGATAATGTATATGGCATGAATAAATATAAAATTTTTTTGAGTGTTGTCTTAGTCATCGGGGTTGCCGTTATTTTTCAAAACTGTGCCCCCTTTACACCCCCAGATCTCAATACGGGAGAATTTTCATCGGTTACGAATCTTGACACATTTGAAGCCATCAATAGCAAAATATTAAAACCGAAATGTCTAGATTGCCACTCGAGTACGCTTTCGTCCGGTGGAGTAGACTTGTCGACCTACGCCTCTACTTTAGAAACTTCAGTTACTTCAGGCGATGCAAATAGCAGTTCACTTTATCTTTCTGTCGCATCGGGCTCCATGCCCATTGCTGAAAATTTGAGCTCTGTAGAGATTGTGGCAATTAAAAATTGGATCAATAGCGGAGCAAAAGATTCTACCGGTAGTGTAGCGAATCAGAATCCTATAGTAAGCGCGGGGGCTGATAAAATGTTGCAGCTACCACAGGCTAAGGTGACATTAATGGGTTCAGCTACTGACTCGGATGGCACTGTCGTCAGTATGAGTTGGATTCAGCTTAGTGGGCCTAATACAGCTATGTTGTCGGGTGCGAATACGCCGACATTAACAGTTTCTGGGGTCATTGCGGGATCGTACACATTTTTATTTTCGGCCACAGATGATGTTGGTGGCGCGGGCTCTGACACAGTTACTGTTACACTCACTGAGCAGCAGCTTGCCAATGTGCTTCCGACGGCCAATGCTGGAGCTGACCAAACTTTGACGTTGCCGACTAATTCTAAAACTATAAATGGATCTGGGTCTGATTCAGATGGTACCGTGGCCTCTTATTCGTGGACACAAGTGAGTGGGCCAAACAATGCAACCATGAGTGGTTCGGCCAAGGCCACGTTAACTGTATCGGGGCTTATAGAGGGTGAATACACTTTTATGTTAACGGTAGTTGATAACATGGGAGCTAAAGCTACAGATAATATGATTCTCAAGGTGAACCCAGCACCTGTTGTGTCGGTGGTTAAATTTTCTGATATCAATCAGACAATTTTTGTTCCGAGGTGTGTGAGTTGTCACAAGACGGGTAATGCTAAGGGTGGATACGTGATGGACAGTTACACCAAGATTATGGCTAAAGTGACCCCTAATAATGCAAATGCTAGTCGTCTCTATCTTAGTGTTCAGAATAACTCTATGCCCACATCAGGATCTCTTTCAACAGCCGAGAAAAATAAAATTCGTGACTGGATAAATGCCGGTGCATTGAACAATTAGATGTTGTACATTGCCTGAGTATGAATTTTCAGATTATCAATAAGTCCACTGTAAAACCGATAGCGTCTGGGGTAATAACAGCTATCGGTTCAGACATCATAAAACATCTGGTGTTTGCGCTTAAAAAATCCCATAAAAACGCGTTTAAAAAGTTAGACATGGCTGATGATGTCACCCTCGTTTTTGTCGGTAATGCCGAAATGAGAAAATTAAATCATCAGTTTCGAGGTAAAGATAAAGTCACAGATATTCTTAGTTTTTCGCCGTCTGAGGCGCTGAGCTTGGGTGAACTCGTATTTTGTGTGCCGGTTTTAAAAAAGCAGGCAAAAGAGCATAAGCTCACCATACAGGATGAGTTTACATATTTATTTATTCACGGCCTATTGCATTTACTTGATTTTGATCATGAGACAAGCGCGCGCGCTGCGCACAAAATGTATGCTATTCAAGATGCCATTTTTGATAAGATGACCTGAAAATCCTAATTTGCCAGATTTTAAGGCACTAAAATTCAGTTTTTGGAGCATGAAATCAATGACAGGCTTATTTCTCGCAGGTATCGTTCGCTGGATGGCTATAGCGACAGAATTCTCTGATGTTAAAAATACTTTGCGGCTTATTCATGAAAAAGTGAACGAGCTGCGGGGGTATCTTTGACATTGATCGTAAGCGCAAGCGTTTAGACGAGCTTGAAAATCAATCACAAAATCCTGAAGTCTGGAACAATCACAAAGAGATGCAGAAGATCAATCAAGAGAAAGTACTTCTTGAGCGAGAAACTTCTGATTATGACACTCTTTTGAGCCAGGCCGGTGACGCTCAGGCACTGCTTGAAATGGTTGTCGAATCTCAAGATGAAGACTTATTTAAAGAATTGAAATCAGAATGCACCAAGATGGCCAAAATAATTGATGGGCTTGAGGTCAAAAGTTTGCTTAGTGGCAGCACAGATATTCATGACTCCTATATGACCATTAATTCTGGAGCCGGCGGTACTGAGGCACAAGACTGGGCTGAGATTTTACTGCGCATGTATTTGCGCTATGCTGAGCGGCAGGGGTTTAAAACTGAAGTGCTTTCTATAAACCAGGGTGAAGAGGCGGGTATAAAGTCAGTCACACTTTTGATTCAGGGGCCTTATGCTTTTGGCTATTTGAAGGCTGAAAATGGCGTTCACCGTTTGGTTAGAATCAGTCCATTTGATTCAAATGCGAGACGACACACAAGTTTTGCCTCGATTACTGTTTGGCCAGAGGTCGACGATGACATTGAAGTTGTGATTAAAGATGAAGATTTGAATATTGACACCTATCGAGCGAGTGGGGCTGGCGGTCAGCACGTTAATAAAACCGATTCAGCTGTTCGAATTACGCACAAGCCATCTGGTATTATTATCGCCTGTCAAAATCAACGCAGCCAGCATGCCAACCGCGATCGTGCTATGAAAATGCTAAAAGCGGCGCTTTATGAAATTGAACTTAAGAAGTTGCAGAAAGAAAAAGAAGACGCAGATGCGCAAAAAAAGGCCAACGAGTGGGGCAGTCAAATTCGGTCGTATGTGCTGCATCCGTATCAACTTGTAAAAGATCACCGCACGAATTGGGAGAGCAGCCAGCCCTCACAAATTTTAGATGGAGACTTGAGTGAGATGATTCAGGCCTACTTAAAGCATCAGGTTGCGGGTCAGCAGAAGTCAGAAGGTGCGGCACTATGAAGTTCTGGATGGTCTGGCGTTACTTACGAGATGGTCGAAAATATTTAGGCCTAACTTTTATTTTATCAGTCGTCGGGGTCGCACTCGGCGTGGCTTCACTTGTCATTGCCATGGCGGTCGTGAGTGGTTATGAGACAACACTTCGCGAGTCGGTTATAAATATGCAAGGTCATCTTATGGTTTTGCGACGTGGTGGTGTTGAGGGTGAAGAGGATCGCAGCACAGCTGAAAATAAAATCGTAGAGTTGGCTCCGGACCTGAAGGCTATGACTCCCTTTGTGGTTGTCGAAGGTCTTATTGTTCACAAAAAAAAGCTGTCAGGTATTGTGCTCGAGGGTGTTGATCCGGGGTCTGTGCAGCAGGTGCTAGAGTTTAAAAGAACTTTGAGTCGTGGTCGTCTTGATTTTCAATCTAAAAATGAAATTCCAAATGCCTTAATAGGTAAAGGCATTTCAAGTAAATTTGGTATACAGCCCGGAGATGAGTTTAAGCTTGTCATACCGATTACGCGCTCGCGTTCGGATGAAGGGTTTAAACCTAAAATGCAAAAATTTATGGCCGTGGGCGTTCTTGATTTGGGGCGCACAGATTTTGATGAGCGCTTTATTGTTACTGATTTAAAAACAGCGCAAGAATTTGGCGAGTTGGGAGGCCGAATTTCGGGCTGGAGATTGAAATTGAATGACTTTCGTGGTGCTGACGCGCTAGCTCGAAAAATTGAAGAGTCGATGGGCTTTCCCTATTGGACGCGCTCATGGCTTGAGGCCAATCGTAATTTATTTCAGGCTGTTAAATATGAACGGGCTGTTATTTTTGTGATTGTATTATTGATGATTGTGGCGGCGGCGTTCAATGTTTCGAGCACTTTGTTTTTGAGTGTAGTCCGAAGATATTCACAAATTAGCATTATGAAAGCCATGGGCGTAAGCAGTCGGTTTATTCGGCAAATTTTCACAAGACAAGGTCTTATAATTGGTTTTTTGGGCGCAGTGCTCGGGCTTATTTGGGGTTGGGGCGGCTGTCAGGTGTTTTTGTGGGCAGAGAAAAAATGGGGGCTGTTCCCTGGTGAAGTTTATAAACTCGATCATGTTGATTTAGAGATTCGTTTTTTAGATGTGACTTTGATACTGGTTTGCACAATGTTTATATGTTACTTGGCCACATTGGCTCCAGCTCGTCGCGGAGCCAAGTTGTTGCCAGTTGAGGGGTTGCGTTATGAGTGAGCCAATTTTGCACTTAGAAAATGTGCACAAATATTATGACAAAGGCGCCGGGGCGACAAAAGTTGAAGTGTTAAAGGGTATTGATCTTGATATTTACGAGGGGGAGTCTGTTTGTATTTTGGGCTCCTCTGGTGCGGGTAAGAGTACGCTGCTTCATATTTTAGGTACTCTTGATAAGCCAAGTCTTGGTCGGGCTTACTATCGCGGTCGTGATTTAAGTCAAAGCACAGATGATGAGCTTGCGGAGTTTCGCAACAAAGAGTTGGGTTTTGTTTTTCAGTTTCATCATTTGCTCAGTGAATTCTCAGCTATTGAAAATATAATGCTGCCGGCACGCATCGGAGGACTCTCAGAGCGCGATGCGCGCCATCGAGCCCTTGAGTTGCTGACAATGCTTGGGCTCGAGGCTCGCCAAAATCACTTCCCGTCTGAACTTAGTGGAGGGGAGCAGCAACGTGTAGCTGTTGCGCGGGCGCTCGTGCAACGTCCTAAAATTCTGCTTGCCGATGAGCCTACGGGTAATTTGGATACCGAAAACAGCCAGCAGATTCAGGAGCTCTTCTTTGCTTTTAAAGCCCGCTTTGGTCTAACCCTAGTGGTAGTTACGCATGACAATAATTTTGCTACGCGTTTCCCGCGGAGACTAATGCTCAAAGACGGTCATTGGAATTGACATCACTCTGCAATCGGGATAGGCTTCGGTCTAGTTCGCTTTAAGTATATAAAACCATTGGGATTTTTCTACTTTGACAATACATTTTCGGGCCGCAAGATTTCTAATCCCTGCACTTCTTTTTCTGATGTGCTCGCTTGCCATTTCTTCTTATGCTTTAGCAAAAGAGGTGATCAAAGAGATCTCAATTAGCGGTCAGAAAAAAATCGAAGAGTCGGCTATTCGCGCTAAAATACAAAGTCAGGTGGGTTCAAATCTTGACCCTCAACGTATACGCCAAGACATCAAAGATTTATTTGGTACGGGTTTTTTCTACAATGTTGTTGTTGATAAAAAACCAGCTCAGGGTGGCGTGGCACTCAATTATATTGTGAGTGAAAAGCCAACCATTTCTGAAATAAAATTTGAAGGCAATGACGAAATTGAAGGTGATGAGCTTCGCGAGGCTGTTGGCATTAAAGTTTATGAAATTCTAGATATGGCAAAGGTGAACGAGGCCATTGCGAAGTTAGAAAAACTCTATGAAGAAAAGGGGTATTTTCTAGCTCGCGTGAAAGCCAATGTCGTCCCTGGTAAAGATAACACTTCAACTTTAAATTTCGGTATCACTGAAAATGAAAAGGTGAAAGTGGCTAAAATTCGCTTTTTAGGCAATACCCAAATGCCGAGTACAAAGTTGAAATCTGTTATGCAGACTCAAGAGGGCGGTTATTTTAGTTTTATGTCGGGCTCAGGGGCTTATAAGCAAGATGTTTTCGACCGAGACATTCAGCTGCTTTATTATTTAGTCTATTATAATGAAGGTTACATTCAGGCTAAAATCGATCGCCCGCAAACATATGTGACTCCTGATAAGAAAAGCATCTACATTACAATTCGTATTGAAGAAGGCGAGAGGTTCAATGTCGGAGAAGTGACTTTTACAGGTGACTTATTATTTCCAGATAGCGAACTTTATAACGATATAAAAATTAAGTCGGGTGAACTTTTTGTTTACTCTACTTTGCAATCAGACTTAGGCACACTCCAGGCGAAATACGGTGATTTAGGTTATGCCTATGCCAATATTATTCCGCGAACGCGTGCGAGAGAAAAAGAAAAGCTCGTTGATGTGACTTTTGAAATCGACAAGGGCAATAAGGTTTACATTGGTCGAATCAATATGTCGGGCAACACTAAAACGCGAGACAAGGTGATTCGTCGTGAAATGCAAATTCTCGAGGGTGAGCTTTACAATGAAACTCGTAAACGAGAATCACTTAATAATATTAAGCGACTGGGTTATTTTGAAGATGTGACTTTTAATACCAAGACTCCGCAGGGCCGACCAGACATTATGGATATTGATGTTGTGGTGAAAGAGCGTAACACGGGCACGATTCAGCTTGGTGCAGGCTATAGTAACTTCGGCGGTTTTTTGCTCAACGGGCAGGTGAACCAAATTAATCTTTTTGGTCGTGGTCAAAAGCTGGGGCTTTCAATTGATTACAGTGATAAGCAAAAAGTTTTTAATTTGAACTTTACTGAGCCCTATTTTATGGACACCGAATGGTCACTGGGTGGAGATCTTTATTCTCGAGATCGTAAGCTCACTGAGTATGATGAAGATAAAAAAGGTGTTGGTATTCGCGTGGGGCATCCGCTTGCACCATATTTAGAAGGTTCCATTGGTTACAAAATTGATGACACCACATTAACCCTAAAGGGTGATCCTCCAGATACTGATTTGTTTCCGGTTGAGACCGCCAATGGTTTAACGAGCGCGGTGACCATGTCACTTGCCTACGATAAGCGAGATGATAGGTTTGCTCCTACTGAGGGCATGTACAACAGTATCGGTATTGAGTATGCCGGTCTGGGTGGTGACCTTGAATACACTAAGGGGGCAGTGACGGCGCGCTACTACAAAAAAGTTTTTTGGGATGTGGTTTGGCGCAACAATTTTAATTATGGTGTGATAACTCCAGGCTCATCAGGCAAAGACGTGCCATTTAACCAGCTCTTCTTGTTGGGTGGTGCGAACTCTCTGCGTGGTTTTGACTGGTACAGCATTGGTAAAAGAAAATACTCTCAAAAGGCAGCTCTGGCTCTCGCGGGCAACCCCAATGCCGAAAAACTAGCGATGAAGCCTTTTGGCGGAACGCAGCAACTCTATTACAATCTTGAGTTTCAATTTCCGTTAATTAATGAAGCCGGCGTTAAAGGTGTTGTGTTTTATGACATCGGGTATGCTGATGATGATTTTAGTTTAAGTGAGTTTCGTAGCAACTGGGGCTTTGGCTTTCGTTGGTTCTCGCCTATAGGTCCGCTGCGGTTTGAATTTGGATTGCCATTTAATAGGGATGAGGTTTACGGTGAACGAGCAGTGAACTTTCAGTTTGCAATTGGTTCACCGTTTTAAGTTTTGTTTAATTAGCTAAGTTCAAAATGAACTTAAAGGAGAATAAAATGAAGTCGACTCTAGTTTTTGCTCTTACAGCGCTTTTGCTTACTGGATTTGATGCGAGTGCGTCAGCCGATGTGAAAATCGGAATCGTCGATTTGCCGCAGGCGATACAGGCCACAAAAGAAGGCAAAAAAATTAAAAAGCAGCTCGAGGCTGAGTACAATAAGAAAAAATCCGAGATGGAAAAAATTGTAAAAGACATTGGTAAAATGCAGACTGATTTTGAAAAGAAAAGCTTAGTTCTTTCAGATGAAGCTCGCATGAAAAAGCAGCAAGAGATTGACGGTGAAAAGGCAAAGTACATGGAGCTTCGTGAAAAAAATCTTCAAGACTTGGCAAAAAAAGATCGAGAGCTCTCTCAGCCTATGATTAAAAAGTTGAACGAAGTTATCGGTGAAATTGCTAAAAAAGAGGGCTTCACTGTTATTCTCCATAAGAATGATCAAAATCTTGTGTGGGCATCTAAAGAGGTCGACATTACAGATCAGGTAGTCAAGGCCCTTGAAAAATAATATCGCACTCGACATTCAAGATATTTTGGGCATTCTGCCGCATCGACAGCCATTTTTGTTGATCGATAGAGTGCTTGAGCTTCATGATCCGGGCGGTAACCTTCGTTTGGGTCGCAAAGTGAAGGTTCTTAAAAATGTGAGTTACAATGAGCCCCATTTTGCGGGGCACTTTCCGCATCGAGCTGTTATGCCTGGAGTTTTGATTGTTGAAGCAATGGCTCAGGCGGCGGGTATTGCTTGCTACCGTGAAAGTGACCCAAAGATGGATGTGGCTATAGGTCGCGTCAGTGAATTTCGTATACGCAGACCCGTGGTGCCGGGGGATCAGTTGATTATTCACGGTGAGGTCATTAAAGACCGTGGTCAAATGATCGTCATCGCATTAAAGGCATTTGTTGATGACGAATTGGTGACAGAGATTGAGCTGCTCGCGTCAGTAACTCCTATTCAGAAATAGAAGAGGACTTATGAGTATTCATCCTTCAGCTATAATTGGTAAAGAAGTAGAGCTGGCTTCAGCTGTATCAGTTGGCCCCTTTACCGTTATTACCGGCCGCGCGCGCATAGAGTCGCGCACTAAAATTGAAAGTCATTGCCAGATTGGCAACCCGAACGGGATTTAAAAAATAAAAAAAAACAATCACCTACTTGCCGGCGCAATGGTTGGCGGTCAGCCCCAAGATATTTCATATAAAGGTGAGCCGACTAAACTTATTATTGGTGATAATAATATTATTCGAGAGTTTACGACTCTCAATTGTGGCACAACTAAAGATGGTGGTGTCACACAAATTGGCAATAACTGTATGCTTATGGCCTATGTTCATATCGCTCATGATTGCAAACTAGGTCATCACGTTATTGTGGCCAACAGCACACAATTTGCGGGGCATGTTCATGTTGATGATTATGCCCGCATTGGTGGCATGGTGGGGATCGCTCAATTTGCGCGTATCGGTCGATATGCGTATATCGGTGGTGGTGCCACGATCAACAAAGATATTTTGCCCTATTCAATTGCTGAGGGTAATTGGGCGAAAGTTCGAGCAACAAATAAAGTTGGTATTTCTCGCGCTGGATTCAGTAAGTCAGAAGTTGACGGCATCTACCGCGCCATTCGTTTTCTCATTATGGGCGGTCGAACAATCGCGGAGGCCTTACAAAAAATAGATGAAGAGTGCGAGATGACACCTCACCTTCAGCACCTAATTGATTTTGTTAAGTCATCAGAGAACGGGATAGCACGATGAAGAAAATGCGAGCAGCTGTTGTCGGTGTGGGGTATCTAGGTCGATTTCATGCTCAAAAATACAAAGCTTTGCCACAGGTTGAGCTCGTTGGAGTTTTTGATGCTAATATCTCTCGTGCCGAAGAGGTGGCGGCAGAACTTCAAGTTGCAGTTATTCGAGAGTTAAAGGACTTGGTTGGTCAAGTTGATGCTGTCACAGTGGCAGCCACAACCTCAGCGCATTTTGAAATTTGTAAATTTTTACTCGAAAATAATATTCATGTGAATGTAGAAAAACCGATTACTTCAAATAGTAGTGAGGGGCAGATTCTCTGTGACTTGGCAAAAAAAAATAAATTACATTTACAAGTCGGACATGTTGAGCGCTTTAACCCTGCACTCATCGCGGCTCAAGAAAAGCTGAAGACTCCGCTTTTTATTGAGTGCCATCGACTGGCTCCATTTAAGCCCCGTGGCGTCGACGTTAATGTTGTTCTAGATCTTATGATTCATGATTTAGATATGATTTTACATCTTGTGCCCAGTGAGCCGATTCGCGTCGATGCTATCGGAACTCCTGTTATTACAAAAACAGCAGATATCGCCAATGCTCGAATTGAGTTTGCATCGGGTGCCGTTGCCAACGTCACCTCGTCTCGTGTGAGCTTAACGGCTCAACGAAAGTTTCGCGTTTTTCAAGACTCACAATACTTGTCACTTGATTTTGGTTCAGGTGAAGTTCGTCTTATGTCAAAAACAGGGGACTGGGTCGAGAATGCTCCGCCACCGATTGAAAGTGAAGTGTGGAACTTAGAAAAAAGTGATGCCCTCCTTGCTGAAACATCTGCTTTTGTTGATTCAGTTATGAACAATAAGCCATGTGTTGTGACTGGTGAGGATGGCATGAAGGCTTTACGTCTTGCGGAGCAAATCATTGGCGCAATCGACAAACGATAAATCTGAAATTCTAATTGTAGCTGGCGAAGCCTCAAGCGCACTTTATGCACAGCGCCTGCTAGAGTACTGGCAACGTAATAATCAAGAAATCAAAGCCTATGGAGTTGGCAGTATAGCGATGGAACAGCTGGGGTTTGATCGTATTGGTCGATCTGAAGAAATGGCTGTAGTGGGACTGACTGAAGTTTTAAAACACTATTCTGCAATTAAAAAAGTATTTAATGATATTATTGAGCAAACCAAAATAAGAAAACCAAAGGTTATTTTGCTTCTAGATTATCCAGATTTCAATTTACGTTTAGCTAAAAAATTAAAGCCTTTGGGTATTCCGATAGTCTATTATATTTCACCTCAAGTTTGGGCATGGCGAAAATCGCGCGTTCATGACATTCGAAAGCTCGTGGATAAAATGCTGGTGCTCCTGCCCTTTGAAAAAGATTTTTATAAAGGCTTTGATGTAGATGTTGAGTTTGTCGGGCACCCGCTGCTGGATGAATTGAAGTCAGAGCTGTTTAATGAAGAGGCAAGGCAAGTAGAGCGAAGTCGCTATGGTGTATTGCCCGGTGAAACATGGATTGGGCTCATGCCGGGGAGTCGAAATTCAGAAATCAAGCATCACTTGGTCAGTCAACTGCAGGCGGCGCAGATTATCTACAGTCAAAACAAGCAGCTTAAGTTTGCACTACTCGTGGCGCCAACTTTTTCAAAAGAAGATATTCAAAAAGTACTTCCGCAGTACGATATACCACTTACAATTGTACAGGCAGATCCCCTTAAGATGGTGAGTCTTGTTGATGTTGTGATATGCGCTTCGGGAACGGCGACATTAATAGTGGGCTTATTAAAAAAGCCAATGGTGATTATGTATAAAATGAATGCTTTAAGTGCTTGGTTTGCTAAGCTAATTGTAAAAGGCACACAGTATTTCGGATTAATCAATTTGGTACTGGGCAAGAAGGTCGTTCCTGAATTATTTCAAAGTCAGGCTAGTGCTGAAAATATCAGTGCTGAAGTATTAAAATATATTGAAGATGAAAAGTATAAAGCCGCAGTAATCGAAAAATTATCCCATGCTCATCTTTTACTAGGCTCTAGAGGCGCAACCGTGCGGGTGGCTGAAATATTAAAGCCAATGTTGTTTTAGTGATGAGATATTTGTTTTTGCCGTTTAGCTTTGTTTATAGATTCTTAATGGCCATTCGAAATCAGATGTATGACCGTGGTCTACTTAAAGTGCATAGAGTCGGAGTGCCGGTAGTCAGTGTAGGCAACCTCACCATGGGTGGTACGGGCAAAACACCCATTATTTGTGAGTTGATTGGTTGGGCACGGGATGCGGGGCTGCGTCCCGCCGTCATTTCAAG
>JAGRAK010000250.1 GCA_020434645.1 Bdellovibrionales bacterium
TTTTTTAATGTATTTAACGACGGTGTTCACAATTAGGCTTTTTGGAAAGCCGAGCATATCACCCAGTTCTGTGACAATAACTGTTTCAATTTTTGTTTCTGGTAAGATCTCTTCTAGATTGTATGCAAAATTGGCCAGTATTAAAATAGCCTTTGCGCCTGAGTCATTGAACTGATGCTTCATCTCTCGCGCGGTGTAAAGTGGGTTGGTGTTCACCACAATAAGTCCGGCTCGAAGGGCTCCAAATAGTGCAATCGGATATTGAATCAGGTTCGGCATTTGAATCGCAATGCGATCGCCTTTTTTAAGGCCGACTTTGTTTTGTAAATATGCCGCAAAATCTCGAGAGAGTTCGTCAAGTTCACCATAGGTTAACGTGCCGCCCATGTTGGTGTAGGCGACCAGATCTCGATATTTGGTTACAGACTCCTCAAAAAGCTGAGTTATTGAACTGTAAGCATTGGTATCAATTTCGTGAGCAACGTCTTTGGGGTATGATTTAAGCCAAGGTTTATCCATTTGAGTGACTCCCTTATTATATAGAAAGAATTTACATGAGATGACCCTCTAAATCGAGACCTGCCGCACCTCACCGAAAAAGTCTAGCCTGCTAACCTAGCGAAAGGTCTGCGCTTAACATGCCGCATTTCATCTTATGCTGCGCGTGACTGGTCTTTCTGTTGTCGGGGGGCATGACTCTGCTCATAATGGTTAGATTAATTTAACGGAGGATATATGAAAATCAGTCAACTCGTTCAGTCTTTTGCTTTAGTGGCCGTCGCTTTTGCGGTTGGAGCTTGTGCTAACCCGAATAAAGCAAAAAAAATTGATACAGAGATGGAGCGTTCAGAAGCGATTTCAGGTAACGAAAATCTAGGAGTTAAAGACGGCAATCTTATAGTTCAGAAAAAAGTTGAGATGAATGAAGATTTAAGACGGCTTCAAAATGAAGTTTATAGTCTTGAGGATCGCGTATACGGGAGTCGCAAATATAAATCTCAGGGTTTATATGGCACACTAAAGAGTTGTCGCGCAAAACTTGTGAGTCGCGAAATGGGTGGCAATGGTAAGCTTATGTGGACTGAGCCTATGGATCGCATAACAGATAAAGAAGACACTTTTGAAATTGGTATTGATGAAAAAGACAAAATTGTGGGTGTTTCAGAAGAGTTTTTAAAAGACCGTATTGCACGCTTTAAGAAATATAAAAATATTTTGCAAAAGCGTGAAGATGAGTATGTTGAAAAAGTCGAGATTTGTGATGCAGAACTTGCCGCCAAATCTCATGACGCAAAGTCAGCCTCGGCCAAAAAAGAAGAGTCGACTGAACAATAAGTGCTGAAAGTAAATACTTTGCAGAAGTAAGTGAATCTATTCTTGAGCCAAGGATTTAACCCTTGGCTTGAGCGGCAACAGCTTTGGCTGCAGCTTCTGCGGCCTTTGCGTCTCCTAGATAGTAACTTCGAATAGGTTTAAAGTTATTATTCAGTTCATACACAAGCGGGATGCCAGTCGGGATATTCAATTCAGAAATTTTATCATCAGAAATATTATCAAGATGCTTTATAAGAGCGCGAAGCGAATTGCCATGAGCGACAATCAAGATTCGTTTCTTCTTTTTAAGTTCAGGTATAATAGTTTTCTTCCAATAGGGGAGCACTCGTTTTAGGCAGATTTTCAGTGACTCTGTGGCGGGTATTTCGCTCGCTTTTAAACTTTTGTAGCGACGGTCTTTGCTCGGATGCCTCGGATCAGATTTCTTAAGTGCTTTGGGTGGGATATCATAGCTTCTGCGCCAAATATGAACTTGCTCGTCGCCAAATTTGGCTGCAGTTTCGGCTTTATTGAGCCCTTGTAAGTCGCCATAATGTCGCTCATTGAGTTGCCAGGCGCGGGTTACGGGCAGCCAGAGCTGATCTGTGTGATCAAGAATGATCCACATGGTGCGAATAGCACGTTTTAGAACTGAGGTGAAAACTCGGTCAAACTCATATCCTCCATCTTTGAGGAGTTTCCCTGCTGCAAGAGCCTCTTCTTGGCCTTTTGGGCTAAGATCCACGTCTGTCCAGCCAGTGAAGCGGTTTTCTTTATTCCAAATACTCTCGCCGTGTCGAACTAGCACTATTTTGTGTCCCATGAGGTCCTCTTTTGTTACGATTTTGACAGCTGTAAATATTTAGCTTAAAGATTTATCAAAGTCATCTCTAGGAGAATTATGAAAAACGTACGAATTGAATTATTAGCTGGTTTTGCATTGATTATAGCCGCAGTGGCACTTCGATTTTTTCCGCACTTGCCCAATTTCACTCCCGTGTTAGGCGTGGCGCTATTTGCCAGTCGAGCGTTTTCGAATAAGCGACTCGCATTTGTTGTGCCGCTGGCCGCATTTTTTGTAAGTGATCTTTTGTTAGGGGTGTATGACGGAATGGCGTTTACCTACTTCTCTTATATTTTGATTATTGCTATGGGCTTATTTGTGAAGTCCAGAAGTCAGGTTAGTTTTGCGCTGAGCGGAGTTTTAGCGTCTGCTTTATTTTTTATAATCAGCAATTTTGGTGTTTGGTTTTCAACGGGCATGTATGCAAAAACATTTGCAGGTTTGGCTCAGTGCTATGCGATGGCCTTGCCATTTTTCCCGGCCACTCTCGTTTCAACACTTGTCGTAGGTTATGCGCTCACTTATGCGCAAAAGAGTGTGGTTTGGCTTGTTGAGGCTTAAGCACTGACTATAGCTTAGACAAGTAGAGAGCTTTTACTATCCGGTTTAGTCTTACTTGTGTGTCCTATCCGAAAGTGCTAATAATACACATGTTTTATACATCGCGCGGGGGACTTTTTTTGCGTTTTATAAGAGCTCCTATTATTGGTTTTTGTACCGTATTTTTTTGTTTAGCCGCACCGGCTACTGAACTCATTCAAGACTACGGCTATCCGCTAGAGAATCCTTATTTGGCGGCACTGACTAGTCTTCTTGCTTCACCCAAAAACTTTATTTTGACAACTGAGAGCTTGGTGGCCAAACCTGAGCGTCGGTATACTCCCGTATTTAATGATCGATATCAGCTTCAAATTTCATATAAAATTAAAAGTGAAACAGCGCCACTTATGTTTATTATAGCAGGTCTTGGCAATGGCACATTATCTGGAGCTTCAAAAATTCTAGCGGCCACCTATTATCAGATGGGCTATAGCGTGGTTGTTCTGCCCAACCCTTTTTCATGGAGTTTTGTTGTCGGAGGGAGCACAACAGGTCGCGTGGGCTACGCGCCTGATGATGCAAGTGATTTGTATAACTTCATGATTATTGTTCAAAAGTTTCTTTATCGATTTGATCGTGTGAAGCCAAAAAGTTAT
>JAGRAK010000251.1 GCA_020434645.1 Bdellovibrionales bacterium
AAACCTGATCAGACTCTGAAACCTGGTCTCCTAATTTTGCCAATCGATCATTAATTTTAATACGGCCGGCCTCGATATATCGATCGGCCTCGCGGCGAGAGCAAATACCTAGATCGGTAAAGAATTTGTTGATGCGCATAGAAGCGAAACTCTATTTTCAATACTTAGACGTGTCAACTGGGCGCCGCCGATCCTCCCAGATTCGTTACACGGCAAGAATGAATCCAGAATGAATCCAATGGACTTTGCTGTCGAATTTTTAATGATCTGTGCATATTCTAGACAGCTGTGTCTCATGCTGACACATAATCACAGCCCTTGTTAGATCTGAGCAGAAATTTTTAGCATGTGCTTTGCACGGTATATAGGCCTAGGGGGAAGTTATGAAACTTTATATGCGTCTCATTTTAATAACAGGTATTTCAATATTAACCATTTCATTTCAAAACTGTTCGGAGGTAGATTTTAGTCCAGTCCATCAGGACTCAAGTCAAAAGGCTCACGACGAATCCACTTCAGATCTAGACAATACTTTAGAAGTTGGCGAAGTCGAAGAGCCCATTGTAGATATAGAAGCCCCAACTGTTCCCCCGAAGAATAACAATATTAACTTCAACTGCAATATCGATAATATTTCAGATATTCGAGTAAATGTTGCGAAAGCCTATATAGGTCAAACTGAAGTCACCGTCGCTACGGGCGATCGAAGTCTTGTCAGCATGGCCGAAGGCTTTAATATACTGATAACAAACCCTGCCAAATCTAACCAATTACGTCTTGTATTAAACCCTGACAATAATCAAATCGTAGACTCTACTGGACAAACCTATGCATTAAAGACACCAAGTGCTCAACAATCTGGATTCAAAATACTGCTTAATCGCACACAAAAACAATTTGAAGGCAACACTGCTTATACAGTTAAGTTTACGTTAGATCCAAACTCTCAGATTGTTCGCGCTGGCAAAAAATGTATTTTAAAACCTGTTGTACATTCTAATTCAGTCGTGAAATTTGAATTTTAACTAATGCAATGACTAACTATGATGGGAACTTTATGTATTCAATGAATGAAAAACCAATAGAAGACTCAAATAAGAAAACTTACCTTTTGATGTCAGCCTTTAGCTTATTTTTTGTTTTAGGCCTCATTCATCTTACCAACTGGGATCGACATTCATTTACAATTGTGCCGCTAAAAGCTCAGCAAATGATAGGGCTTGCGTCCGCAGCAGACCTCAGAAAGATTGCCGATATTTGCACAGAGAGACTCAAATATGACTGTGTAGATAGCGCACTATCGCAAATTCATTACACTGAAATCACTCCAGAAGACTATTTACGAATTGGCGACCTGAGACGTAAGCTCGGACGACACAAAATGGCAGTTGCCGCATACAGCTCGGTCCTTAATAAAAAGGCTGACTTGCCCGGCAATTTGCTAGCAGACACATACTATGGACTGGCTAAGTCTTCTGAGAATCTGCAACAAATTGATAATGCTATCGGCTATTATGAAAAATCTATTTCAGCAAAGCCTGACGTTATACAAATTACCGTTACAGAGGCTTACCTTAAATTATTGCAACAAGCCGGACGCCCAAGCACTATGCAAAAAGTGATTGCAGAAGCTAGACGTAGAGGCGGATCTGATCGACTATTTTCAAAAAGCTTATAAACAGGCTAAAAGGCGAGGTCGCTCAGATGTACTTTTTAGTCTTTGAACTTATAGTCTGACTCATTTAAAATTTTTAAATGGCAACTCTTGATGAGCTTTTTCATGTTATGATTCGCGAAGGCGCGTCTGATCTACATCTTTCACCATTTTACCCACCCTTCTTTCGTATCAATGGTCACATGATCAAGTTAAATACAGCCGCTCTTACCCCTGATAAGTGCCAAAAATTAATTTCAGAAACCATGTCTGAAGAACAGAATCAATACTTTAAGCAAGAACTTGAGCTTGACTGGAGCTATCAGCTACCTGGCCATGCGAGATTCAGGGCGAATGCTTTTTTACAAAATGACGGCATGGGAGCTGTATACAGACTTATACCTGAAAAAATAAAAACTTTTGAAGAACTTGATTTGCCAGATGTGCTTCGTGTTTTAGCTGATCAGCCAAAAGGATTAATTTTAGCGACTGGTCCAACCGGCTCAGGCAAATCAACTACGCTTGCCGCCCTGATTCAGCATATCAATATGACTCGAAAAGAACACATAATTACAATTGAAGACCCTATCGAGTATGTTCACAAAGGAATAAATTGTTTAATTAATCAACGCGAAGTATTTCGCCATACTAAATCATTTTCAACAGCACTTAAAAGTGCTCTTCGAGAAGATCCAGATATTATTATGGTAGGAGAAATGCGGGACGTCGAAACCATATCTTTAACACTTACTGCCGCCGAGACCGGGCACCTTGTTTTTGCCACACTTCACACCAACAGTGCCGCAAAATCGATAGACAGAATTATTGATTCTTTTCCTCATGAGCAACAATCTCAAGCTCGTGTTATGCTTTCAGAAAGTTTAATTGGCATCGTAGCCCAAACACTGCTACCACGCGCAGATAAGTCAGGCATGGTGCCCGCCATGGAAGTCTTAGTGGTCACACCTGCTGTTCGTAATCTAATAAGAGAAAATAAAGCATTTCAAATACCCAGCGTTATACAAACATCTGTTCGAAAAGGTATGATTTCATTTGAGTCGTCAGTTGCTGCACTTGTTGAAAGCGGCGCTGTAACTCAAGCCACGGCGGCAAGCTTTCTGCCAACGGTGGTCACGTCCAATCCATAATAGAAAGAGGCTGTTTTGAATTCGTCGCTAGATAAAGATCGTTGGTACATCGATATTTCTGGACGAATTGAATTAATGACGGCATGGCAAATTATAGAGGGGCTTCTTTCTCTTAATTTAAAAATAATTTATCGCGTCTCACGTGATAAAGTGAAGTGGGCTGCCATTTGCAATCAACCCTATTTTGAAGATGCCGTGCAGGATCTTATTAAAACGCTTTCTGACCAAGCGACCAAGTATGGAGCTGAAAGCGCTCAGAAAGCTGGTTTAGGAGAATCCACTGGATTTACTAATATTAAAAATATCACCTCACAAATTAATGATCAGCTTGAGCATGCCAATCAATTACAAGAGATTAATGTACACTTACAGCGCCTACGTAATCTTGCTGGGGATATCGCCGCAAAAAAGAAACTCATAATATCTGCTCAGACTAAGGCTGACGAAGAAGAGTTACATCCTGATGATAAAAATGAATATTTAAATAATCCGTCATTGTGGGAGCGCATCCAAGCCCGATTTAATTTTGCTAATTCAAAGACTCGACAA
>JAGRAK010000252.1 GCA_020434645.1 Bdellovibrionales bacterium
TCGTAGGGTCATCAAACGAGATCTCCAAATATTCCTTATTCATGTGCCGGAGCAGGCTTGTTTTGCCTGTCTGTCGCGGCCCTATCAAAACCTGCACAACACTGCTATCGGCCTCAATTTTATTTGAAATATCCCTTTTAATCCACATATTTGGCCAATATGCATTGTCATTGCGAATTTGTCAAGATATGCAGTAAGAATGCATACCACTGCATTCTTACTGCACTCTAAGTAATATATTTTCGAACTGAAAAAAGTGAGGCACCCGCGATGGCGCCTCCGAAAAGAAATATCGGCACGACACCATAACCACCTGCCGTATATACGGCCGCAAGCAATCCGGCTAAATCAATATGATCATCATCAATTAAATAATATATAAATATAAATGCAGGAGTAAAAATCACCATACTCAGAACGCTCAAGACAACGCCCCATACGCTCGCTCCCCAATAACTATTAATACGATCTGGATCTAAAATCTTATCACCACAAATAAAGCCCGCAGCCCCACTTGACATAGCCGGGAGCCAAATAAATAAAATCATAGGCCAAGACTCTTCTCTTAATGCTGGAATAATAAAGAGCACAGCTGACGCCAACACTCCAAAACTTGCAAACCAAATAGAACTAAACAACTTTTGCATGGCACACCTTTGCGCTGCAATTAAGTGAATCTTGTTTACTTTTTAAATTTAGCACACCTTTGCGAAATAACAAGGTCTAGCTTCGTTTGAGGCGCCTTAATAGAAGTTGCGAAATTTCTCGAGATTCAGGGTGTTTGAGCATAATGTTCACACCAAAAAACGCCACTATAGCCGCAACAAGTGCGGCACTGAGTGCCAGTATTGATGAAACTGCCGATATAGACGAAATATCGCTTAAAAATTTAAGAAAATAATAATTTACTGAGTAGGCCACAATACCCATCACCACAAGAGATGGCGTGAGCCAAATCGCAGATTGCATAAAACTCACCACTCCCACCGGACCCAAAATCAAGCGATATGATATAAGTAATATACCTAAATTTAGTGACCCGGTGAATGCTGTAGCCCCAACTAAGCCGAGAAGCCCATAAGTGTCGGTTGCCCAGCTCGCCACAAAATAATGTACAACTAAACAAAAAGCAGAGTTTGCCGCAGGCAACCATGTGTTTTTGACCGCATAAAATGCCGGCACCGTCACCCGGTGAAGACCACTCACCACAAGCACAAAAGAGTAAATCATAACGACTTGTGCTGTTGCCGAAATATCTGCCGCAACAAACTCACCACGACCGAAGATCACACGCACAATGGGCTCGGCTAGTACATATAAACCCACAGCCGACGGCAATGATAGCACCATTAAAAGACGCGCATAACGTTGAGTGCTTGCTAAGAACTCTTCTTTTTTACCCTTCACCCAAAGCTCAGATAAAGTCGGCAGTAGCGCCACCCCTAAACTCACAGATAGTAACGATTGCGGAAACTCTAATAAGCGGTCAGCAAAATAAATATAAGAGTGCGTCCCCTGCCCCAAACGAGATGCAAAACTCACATTTAAAATACCCAGTAGTTGCGCCACACTCATACCAAGCATACTGGGCAGCACAATGGTAAAAAAGCGCGGCACGTTTTTAACCAGCCAGTGAGTTGTCAGTCGTGGGATCACCCGCAAAGACTTAAGTGGTGATATCGCCATTAGTAATTGCACGACTCCGCCAGCCATCACTCCCCACGCGAGCTGATCTCCCTCTTGATACCATGTGGGAAAAAACGCAAAAATAATTGTAATTAAATTAAACGCCGCTGGAGCCAGTGCCGGAATAAAAAATATTTTATGGGCGTTGGCCATGCTCATGTAAAACGCATAAGTGGTCACAAGAAATAAATAACCAAACATAATTCGCGCGAGAAATACTGTAAGCTCAAACTTACCGGGCACTTGCATATAGCCTTCACCACCCACAAGGTGTGACATTATCCAAGGCATAAAAATAACACCCAATACAGAAAGTGTAGCCGTCAACGTGGTCAGCATCGAAAAAACAGCACTTGAAAAAGCCTTTGACTCCGACTCCGCTGCCTGAAGTTTGCCGGCCGCTTCATCGCGACTTAAAGACTCCACATAAAGCGGGATAAAAGAAGCCGCCAGACTGCCCTCCCCCAATATTCGGCGAAATAAATTGGGGAGACGAAAAGCCACCACATAGGCATCAGTCACCATTCGGGGAAAAAGGGCGGCCATCACCATATCGCGCACCATGCCGAAAATGCGGCTCAAAAGGGTGGCGAGTGACATTCCTGCCGCTGAGCGTAGTACGGAGTGTGGTTTTGCTGGCGCTTTGGGGTCTTTTGTCATTTTTACGTTACTTCTTAAGTTCATCTAGATGCCGTTTTAGATATTTTGCGATGATAATCTAGCCATTGCCAGCCAATAATACCCTACTTGCATCAAATCACGCGCTGTGATAGAAAATCGCACTCGCAAGAGTTCAATTTTACTGGAGGAAACCTTGGCAAACGATACAGCCCCCGCAGCCGGTGGCGCAAAACCTAAAAAGAAGCTCGTAAAAGGCCGTCACTTATCAGCTATCAAGCGCGCAAGACAATCACTTAAGCGCCAAGCTCGAAACTCTTCATGGTCAAGCCGTGTGAAAACTTTTGAGAAAAAACTTGTTGTGGCTATTCAAAATAAAGACACAAAAGTGGCAAAAGACGCTCTTGTTGAATTTATGAGCCAAATCGACAAGGCCGCACAAAGAGGTGCCGTGCATGTAAAACGTGCCGCTCGCCGCATCAGCAGTCTTTCTAAGCAAGTCGCCAATATTAAGTAATTTTAGTATTCTTCTAGAAAATCTTTTTCTTCACTCACGGTTCGTACAACATACGAACCTGAGCTTGAGGCCACAAAGTTTCTAATTTTTCGCTTCAAATCAAATTCGATATTTTCAAATTGAATCCCGTAACGCCCAATTGCCGCTTTATCTTGATTTTCGATTATGTAGACAACTCGGCTTAGCAGCGCACATTGTAAAGTACCCGCCATACGAATCGTCATCACAACAAATTGATTTTTTTTAAGAAGCACTGATGATTCAATCAGCATGCCGCCCTCGCCAATTTCTAGCGCTTTTGTGATGATGTACTGACCTGAAATAAGAAGCCCAATATTTTGATTAATCGGCCGCCTTGGCACACGCCTGCGGGCGACTCCCGGCATTTCATCTTTTTTTATTTTCTCTTCAGCCATTACAAACTCCACTCCAATTGATTAATCGGCCAAAGGCTAAATAAGCCTAAGTCTAGAGAGAGTTCTGGTGACACTTGCCAGAGCA
>JAGRAK010000253.1 GCA_020434645.1 Bdellovibrionales bacterium
TTAAGCTTTTAGATTCTAAGACAAGCTTATCATCAGGGTGGGCAAGTAAAACCCCATCTTTATCTATTAAATAAAATATACGATCTGTAACACGGCTAAATGGTTTTTGAATACCATCAAGTCGCATATATGAAACTGCAACATGTGTGATTGTGCCATTTGCTGACTTCATAAATGGCAAGCCGATGGCCACAAGCGGCGCACCGTTTGGTAAACTGGCGTTTCGAAGCTCAACGTTGCCTGCAAATACACTCGCCACCGGAAAAGGCTTGAGTGAATCAAGTTTTTCAAGATAGTCTGGAGTTAAGTTTAATTCAGAAAGATAATTCTTTTTTTCAACATGATGAATCTGCTCCTGTCGGCCATCACGCATTGTGTACACCGATAGCGCAACAAAATCTGAATCATTATCGAAACTCAAACTCAGCGCTTCATTTTTTTCTTCAAGACTTGCGTAATCTTTATTCAATTGCGTGGCGACGAGTCGTGTTTTATCACGATACTTATCAAATAAAACATTCACCTGAGCTGATTTGGCTTCAGCAGAATCGAGGCTCGTGTCACGTTCACGTGAACCAGATATCGTTTCAAACTCAATAGAAGAACGAAATGCAATCGACACCGTCGCTACTAATAGAAGTGCAACAGTAATCCCCACAAGCTTCACAACAATTGGAATACGAACTTTACTAGGTATCTTCACGAGTTACTTATCGTAAGTTACACTCGTGATCTCGAGTCCTGTTTCGTTTAAACGACAGTCGCTAATTAGACTTCTGGCCAGTCGAGAGCAATTCAGCACAAGCACTAGACTGAGCATTCGATTGAATACTCGACTTATTGACAGCCGAAGTTTTCAAATCACCTGCACCCAACTCCCCTTTTTCAAGAAGTAACCGCACATACTGCTCGACCTGCGGCCAGTTGGCCTCAATCTCGTCAGTCGCCATCTTCTTAGATTCAACAAATAATTTTTTCATCTCTGAATCTAATGATTCTCTTTGCTCAGAACTGAGTTGTGGCTCACCATCATCATTCACACGCACAACCTCTAGCCCATCACCCAAACCTGACTTAACTAAAAAATCAGAAGCTAATTTTCTCATTTTACTAATGCTTTTCTCCCACATGAAATCGGCTTCAAAACCGGCCTTCTCTTGCGCAAGACGCCCTGCCCAGAGAGATTTCAGTAGCGCCAGCACTTTACGCTTCGTTAGAGCTTGATTCGCACCAATGACCGGCTCATAACGAGAGTAACCGAGTACACGCTCGTCATTCACCATGCTGCCATGAATAGTCACATAAACAGGTATCTCTTGCGTGAGCTCTGCATTGTTCAACACTAGTCTGCCCGCCTCGCGGTAAGCCGTGAGCAAAGCTTCTTCTTTACTTAAAACAACAATTTTTGTGGCCGCATCGGTTGCGTCAACTTCAAGCTTCTGAAGAATAGTGTCTCCGCTTAATAGCGTGGCATATATTGCAACTTTTCGATTTTGAATTTCACCTTCTGTAAATGAGGTTTTCGACAAATTGTCGGTCATGCTCAGCTTTATTTTGAGGCCATAATTGGCCTCAGTGTCATAGTTGTTCTTAAGTAAAAGCTCTGTGGAGAGTGAAGAGATTTGGTTTTCAATCACTGATCGTACACTTCGCGCCCCACGATCATGGCTAAAAAATGAAGCGGCAAGCTGTTGTAAAAACTCAGGCTCCCACTCAACAACAACGCCATGATGTTGCTTTTGAAATCGAGCTTGCCACTCTTCAATTAGCTTACCGGTGACACGCGGTTGCGCGGCCCCCACAAGCGGGCGAAGCACGGCCACCACATCTTGACGACCCAAAAAGGCTTCTGGCACTCCTTTTTTAAGAAGTAAAGCCTGCACCTTTTCACGATGTTTTATTTTCTCCCAAATGGCGAGTCTCTGCTCGTCGCCGCTCACGCCTTGCAGTTCTTCTTCAAGGTCATTACCAGTGAATAAAAATATATATTTATTTAAATCGTATTCTGGCCCATCTGGTCGTGGAGAGCGCCACACACCCTCTTCGAGCATGGTGTAAAACCGCTTAATCATCGCTGTCTTTACGGCCTCTTTATCGCCACCCATATTTGAAAATTCATCGAAAGTGATCACTCCACCCTGCGGATTATTCATTAAAATTTGTTCAAATTCTGAAACACTCTTCTGGCCAATACCAAATATGATGTCCAGTGCCGCGTTGGAGTGAGCTTCCCCTAACCCAATTACATTCGCTCGATCTAATGAGCCATAACGAGCAAGAGCAATAGCGCGACCTATTTCAGTTTTACCGACACCGGTTGTACCCACTACTGTTATACTGATGGGTCTTCTACGACCGGCGTCTCCATTTTTAGCCCTGATCGCTTGAGTCACAGCGTTGACACTCTCCGGCTGCTCCACCATGTGGCCATGCATAACATCTGAAAGCCGATCGAGCATCTCACGTGTCTCTTGATCTGCCAGCGGATTATTTACGATATTTTTTGGCGCTTTAATATTAAATGACTCACCCTTAAATGAAACTTCTATTTCAGGGCGAACTCCCGGTGCAAACTCCACCAGCTTTAAGTCTAAAGCTTCATCTCGTGCAATACTCCAACGCTTTCTCGCCTCGGTCATGGCCTCATTAATATAGGTTTCAACTTGATTGTGAATGGGGCGCGCACCCTCGAGAGAGTCAAGACCTGTGATCGAGAGATGTTGAATCAATCTCTGATCGACATTAATTTTGATATGGTAGATGTCCATAATTTTAGCAACATACTGCTGAACTTCAATTTCACCAATTATCACAGCTGTTTCTTCAGTCACAGGGTTGGCCACCACTGCGCGAGATATACGCCCCATGATTTCACGAGGGAGCACAAATTCTTCACGTCCCGGCTCACTACGCAAAAAATAACTTTTAATATCAGTTTCGCTGAGTTGTGCAATACGCGTGTCAATTTCAGCCTGTGACCAATTTTTTACGGCGTCCGGAAAAATCTCACGTGTTCCTTTATTGGTTGTGAGAATAAGAACATGTCGATTGGCGTAACGAGGTTTGCCGTCACCACCGTACACTACCCCTTCAGACATAAACTCCATTAGTCTGCGCCAGGCATCGGGATGCATTTTCTCGGCTTCATTGATAACAATAACGCCGCCCATTTTGCCGTGAGCCGGATCATCAAGCCACTCCATAAATGAGCCCGCGGTAATATCAGCCCCTTGCACTCCTGTTGGCACGCCAAATATAGAGCCAAGGGCAAACTTACCGTCTTGCAGAAGGGTTCCATCAATTTTAAACATACGACC
>JAGRAK010000254.1 GCA_020434645.1 Bdellovibrionales bacterium
CTGAATAAGACTATTATAATTTTCTTATATTAAATCAATAAAATTTACAAATGTCGGCATGAATTCCAGAGAGTAGAGTAATGTATGATATATTCTAATTGATGCAAAATCAGTTGGTTCGTATTTTATTTTTTTGTGGTGTATTTATCTTTTTTGTTACTCCACAAAGTTCAATGGCAAAAGAAATTGTAACTAAATGTGCGGCTCTAATTAAATCAAGTGTAAAGCCTAAAGAAAATCAACTGGTTCGCGAGGCAATTATTTTTGCTAAAGCCCATCACAAGGGTCAGTTTAGAAAATTTGACGGTCTGCCATATATTACACATCCCATACGAGTAGCTGAAATTGTGAAAAAACACAGTCAGGATTTTGAACTCATTATAGCCGCATACTTGCACGATTTACTAGAGGACACTGCGGTGACGAGAATACAGATCGAACAAAGATTTGGGAAGAGGGTCGCGAGTATAGTTTCAGAGCTGACGACCAACGAAGATAAATTAGATGAATTGGGGAGCAAGACTACGTATCTCACTCAAAAAATGATGGCGATGTCTTTCGGCGCATTATTGATAAAGCTGGCTGATCGATTAGATAATGTTTCTGATTTTGAAAATGCAGATCCTCATTTTATTTTGCAGTACCGCTTAGAAACTCAACGTATCTTAAGTGGTGTTGAGCGCCGTATTGATTTGCCCCGTGCTCACCGCAAACTTATGCGACAGATCTATGAGGCCATGTTGAGTGGCGTATAGGTTTGAATGGATCTATTTAATTGTATCTCGTTCAGCAATATTTTTATTCAGTTTTGCCATAAGATCTGAAAGCATGGATTCGCGCTGACCGGCTTTAAACGGGCGGCCACCTTGGTGTTCGACAAATAAGGCAGGGTCTAACTCAAGTAAAAAACGAGAAGGCGCCGCCAGTTGCAGTCGACCGTGGCGCTTTCGCTGCTCGACTCTGGTGAGTATTAAATGTTTTTGCGCTCGAGTGACGCCGACATAAAATAGCCGACGTTCTTCATCTGCGTTTTGCCCGAGTTTGGCATGAGGCAAAAGGTTCTCTTCTATGCCAATCAAAAATACATACGGAAACTCTAAGCCTTTGCAGGCATGAAGAGTCATCATTTGAACTTCATCTTTCGTTTCGTCGGTATCAGTCGCCGGATCACGAAGCGACATGCAATCAACAAACATCTCAAGCGTATCAAGACTGCGACCATGGCGGGTGAACATCCCATCAAGTATGCGGCCAACTATCGTCACGATCATCCAGCGACTGTCAGCGCCCTTGGGGTCACGGCAGCTTTGATTGACGATTTCTCTGTATCCGAGTGTGCGAAATTCAATATTAAAAATTTCTTCAGCCGAGATTTTAGATTGGCAAAGTTCTTGTTTTAAATTTTCTAGAAAATTAAATAATTTAAAAATTCCGTCTGCGCCTTTTTCTCCTGAATTTTGTTTAGCCCAAGACCGTGCTTTTTCATGAAAAGAAAGTGAGCCGGGTATGCTTTCAATTGCCTCAAGTGCCTTATCGCCAACTCCGCGAGCGGGTAGATTTATAATTCGGCGAAACGAAACCTCATTCGGGAACAGCGCACACTGCAAGAAGGCCAGAATATCTTTGGCTTCTTTTCGATCAAAAAGTGCTGTCCCACCACTGATTTTATAGGGGATCTGTGCTCGCTTTAATCCGCCTTCAACTAGCCCGCCTTGTGAATTAGAACGATAGAGTATGGCGATATCTCGCCACCGATGACCTTCGCCTTTTAAGCGTGTAAGCTCATTCACGAGTTGGTCGACCTCTTCTTCTTCATTTTCATAAATAAAGAGTTCAGGTTTTTCTCCGATTTGATTGAGGGCTGGTCGCAGAACTTTTGTGTGTCGGTCTTTATTGGCGGCTATAATAGAGTTAGCTAAAGATAATATAGACGTTGATGAGCGATAATTTCTTTCAAGGCGTATCACATTGCATTTAGAGTATCGTTTCGGAAAGTCTAAGATATTGCGAATTTCTGCACCTCTCCAGCCATATATAGACTGATCATCGTCGCCGACAACAGCAATGTTTTGGTGAGCAGCTGAAAGTTGATCGACAAGTTTCATTTGTGTGGCATTGGTATCTTGAAATTCGTCGACCATTAAAAAATCATATCGACTCTGAAGTTTATTTTTTAATTCATCACTTTCTCTCATCATATTGAGAGGGCGCAGAAGAAGATCTTCGAAATCAACAACCCCTAATTGTCTAAGTCGCTTTATATATTTTGGAGTAAGAACATGCGCCATTGCACTTTCAATAGTTTCGTCAAGGCTTCCGGCTTTGCCATTTGAAATTCGATTGAGTGATATTTTTGATAGCAAATTTTCAATTTTAAATGCTTCTTTTTCTAAGGCCTTATGGTCGCGCAATAAGTCTTTTATAATGGCTTGGGCATCGTTGCCGTCAATTACTCCAAATTTGGCCGGTAAACCCGCTTCTTTTGAGTGCTCTTTTAAAAATCGTAGGCCAAAACCATGAAATGTGCCCGCCCAAACTTTATCAGCAGTGACGCCAAGCTTCTTGGTGACCCGGTGTTTCAATTCATTTGCTGCTTTATTGGTAAATGTGAGAACGCAGATTCTCTCAGGGCGAGTGAGTTTTTCAGCGATGAGTCGACCAGTTCGTGACACAAGTACGGTTGTTTTGCCAGAGCCAGCGCCCGCTAAAATCAGTAGTGGACCTTGGTTGTGCGACACAGCCGCCTGCTGTTCGGGATTTAAGCTTTCAAGCCAGATACTCATGGTGACAAACCTTTTGCACTACATACTTAGGTGTGGCGAAATTTAAGCATACGTCGGGGTGTACGTCACCGCGATTTTATATAAATGCTCACCACGTAGCTGATTGTAACATTGCCAGAATGAACCTTGACCGAGATGCCAAACTTGAAGTGAGATCGTAAGTAATGAATATGATCGAACAAATAATGAAAGACCCTGAAAATGTGCTCTTGACTAGCGACACTGTTGAGCACGCGATCGATGTTGTGCTCTCTCGCTGTATTTCAACTTGCCCCGTTACGACTCCCTCTGGCGAGTTTTTGGGTCAGATTACAGATGCTACACTCATTAAAGCTGTTGTTCTTAAATCATCAGGTAAAAAAATAAAAACAATTAACGACCTTAAAGGTATGTATATCAAGTCGCAGACAATTTCAAAAACAGGTACACTGAGCCACTTAATTACAAAAGTTTTTAAATCCAGAAGTCAGCGCGTTTTTGTAGTCGATAAAAAAAAAAAACTTCTTGGTTTAGTAAGCCCCAAAGAT
>JAGRAK010000255.1 GCA_020434645.1 Bdellovibrionales bacterium
TATGGGGCAAAATAGGTGCTGACAAGTATCTCATTGATCAAGTGCGCGCAAGAATGGATTTTCCCACAACAATTCGCGCGGTGAAATCACTAACTGATAAGCACCCTGATGCGTTCGCAAAAATTGTCGAAGAAAAAGCCAATGGCGCAGCATTGATAGCTACGCTCAAAAATGAAATCTCTGGGCTTATTCCAGTGAACCCGCAAACTTCAAAAGAAATGCGAATCATGGCAGTCAGTCCAGAGATTGAGTCGGGCAACGTGTATCTGCCTGATCCCGCCAGCTGTTCTTGGGTTTCTGAATTTATTGATGAAGTCGTACAATTTCCAAAAGCTAAACACGATGATTGTGCGGACTGTATGTCGATGGCGCTGTTGCGATTTCAAACCTCAAGGGTTGGAAGACTCACAGATGATTATCTTACACCGTCTCGAACATTTGCTGGAGGTTTAGATTTTGAATTGGAGTGGTAACGGCGTTCGTATTTGCCCGAATGTCGGACACAAAATGCCCAGAAATTTGCGTGATATTCGTACTTAGAGTGGTAGTTTCTCGTGCTATATTGAATGCGGAGGTCGATTATGAATGCAAATCAAAGAGCTAAAAAACCATTCGCTACGCTTGCGAGTGATCTTAAAAAAATTCGAAACAGTCGTAAACCAACTGCCGCGCAAATTGAGGAGCTTAATTTCTTATTGGAAGAGTCGCCAAAGAACAAAAATTAGAATTCCAATGTAGCCAGATCGAAAGATGTAGAGGCGTAGTCTTTGTGGGGAGTGTGGGCTAATCGTTGTTGTATGTGGTCAGACATTAGTCCTGAATACCGATTGGAATCGTTGAAATCCCTGGCCAATAGTATATCGACAGTAGGTATTGTCTGGTCGGCATATCTAAATCCTACTAAACTGAAATAATGACAATACGAGTGCTTTTTTATTCCTGGGTTCCGGTCATTTCACTGATATTCACTATGTGCACAGAGGATGTAATGGCCTGCCAAATAGCTAAAATTAATGGTTGGATTCAAGAGTCGGTTGCTGGCACTGACAGCTTTCAACACATGAATGGTCGAAGAGATGTTTCTGCGTCACTTGTGACCTCAAGTTTAGAGGATGACTCAGCTCCAGATAAGGCACGACTTAAAGAGTTTGTTGAAAAACTAGAAGTTTTGAAAGGTGCGACTTACAAGTTACTGGGCATGGATCACTATTCGATAAAAAAATACACTATGAGTGAGTCGCCAAAAATAAAGAAAATTATTCTTCAGTCGGTTTACCAAGGACAAAATAATAACAAATATAAAGCGACCGAAGTTCTTGTTTATAGCAAATCAAAATTTTGCCAAATGACATTTGCCGCACCAGCGGCCGAAAGAGACTGGCGTCGCTATGAATTAGTTGCCACCAGATCATTGTGGGTGGGTGAGTGAGTGACAGCTAAAATTCTTATATTTTTAGTTTTTATATATGCAGCCCCCTCTTTTGCAGGCGACACTAATCGGATTTCCGCAAATTGCTCAGCCACAGCGAAAAACTATGTGTTGCGAGGGAGTTGGAGTGATACCCACCCAGGGGCAAGATTATGGGATGTGGATCGAGTCTTAAGAGAATACAAATCGTCTGCGCCAATAAATAGTTGTTTGGACGAGGTATGGGCACATGTGAGTGCGGAGGCCGATGAGTATTGGACATATATCGGTGGTAAGTGGGGTTGTTTAAGTGCGGATGGCGAGCCGCTACCTCAAGCAAGTGGCCAGTGCGGGAATGATAGATTAAATCAGGTCAAAAAGAATTTGGGTTATGTTGATTCTATACAACTTGTTGCTGTTTCAAGAATAGAACAAGACTGTAAGTGTGAGGTTGGAGCTAAGGCACCCGTTGCTGATCTAGCCAATGAAATTGGCAAAGCGATGGCCGCAGCGCCTGATCAACCTACGGATTCACCCGAGGTAGAATTAGATGACGCCACATTGGCGGCTATTTTTGCTTCATCTGGGCAGTGCGAAAATGTACCTGAATCCAAGCGTCGAACGGATGTAAATAAATCTGGCGTAGTCGCAAAAACGGGATCGTGTTTGCTCGGATTGGCTAAGGGTATATTTGGGTCACTTAAATCAACAATCACGGGTATATGGGATTTGGCAAAAGGCGCGCTAGGTGTTGTCACTGGTGGACCAGAATATCGCGCTCTTCGCGCAGCCTTTGTTGGCTCAGTTGGTCCTGCGATGGCAAGCTTTTTTGTCTCACCTTCCCAAGCGATTGCTAAATTGGCGAACAATATCGCTCAGGGTTTCAGTCAGGTATTAAATAATTCTTTGAATGAGTTCAAATCACATTGGTCTTGTCTTTCTGATGAAGCGAGGTCTGAACTTGTTTGCAAATCAATTGCGTTCGCGGGGACTGAAGTGGCGCTGATATTTGCAGGGGGTGCTGGATTAGTTTCAGCAATCGGTAAATCAGGCAAACTAGCTAATCTCACTGAAAAAGTAAGAAAGGGAATGTCGACAGCACTGGGTGAAATGGGAATGCTGGCTCGAAAAGGTGGTGGTCTGTTCAAGAATTTAGCTGCGGTCACAAAATTGAGTGGGGCGAAGTGGGTGACGACAACAAAGGATGGTGTTGAGTTAGCTATTGTTGGCGGAAAGTCTTTCGTAAAAAAAGGCGCTGAGATTTATGAAGTCACCAGTAAAGAAGTAAGCGAAAGAATAGCCAAGCTTGTTGGATCAGCTCAAAGAGCAAAACAAGCTGCTGAGGCGAAGTTTGCGAGTTCATTAGAGAGGCGGAAGGCTGCGTTAGCGAGCAGAACTAAAGTAACTACTAATACGGTTCGCGAAACGAGTGCCGTGAGCTCGAAAGCCCCTGATTTGAAAATAAGTGCTAAAGATAGTAGTCGGTTGGTGAAATCAGCAGAAGTCAGAGCCGGCAGCGTGAGCGGAGCTAAAAAACTTATAGCTGAAAGGGGCCTTGCCCCAAAAGAAACCTTCAGTGTTGGTGGAGTAAAGTATCATTTATCTGATCCTATTGAGTTTCAAGGTAGAAAAGCATTTGTGGCGGTTGTTGAAAATGGGAATTCAAAATCAATTCAAGTTTTTTATCAGTCGGGCTCACAAGGGACCTTTAGAAATCTGCCAGGTGTGCTTTCTGATGGAAATGAAATCAGATGGTTTGATAAAGCGATGGGTGAACATGGTTTAGAGGTCCCCATTGATCTTGATAGAATAATGAACCAGCGAGCCCAGTCGATCAAAAGTGTTGTAGAATTAACTGATGCGGATGTGCAAAAACTTGTTCCATCGGCAGAGG
>JAGRAK010000256.1 GCA_020434645.1 Bdellovibrionales bacterium
TTTTAAATTGTGACGTTATCATTGATAAATAAAATTACTTTTTGCATTTTTATTTTGCTGCAGTCAGTGAGTGCTTTAGCCGGCTTAACGCCCGAGCGTATTCGTTGTATTAACCCTAACTTTAATAGTGAATTTCAAGAAATATCACTTTCAAAAATACGCGCGAATGAGTACTCGACTATTTTGCTTTCAGAAAATGCAGGGGTAATTACTCAGGAGGAGAAGCTGAGTCACTCACGCCTTTATCAGCTGCGCAATGAGGTCTTTAATATTAATTCTTTAGATGTTGTAATCGAGGTGAAGATTTTAACGCCAGTGGAGCCGACAAGCTCCGCCTATATAAAATTAAATAAATACAATGTCGAACTGCGCCGATGGATCTGCAAAGGGTATTTTTAAAAGCTGCCCTTAGAGCACCATCTGAGTTGATCTCTTTAGATCTTGCATATACATAAAGCCGCCGCCGGGTTTATTGACTTCGGCTAGTTCAAAAATATCAGCAAATACATCATCGGCCTTATCAGCGCTGATGATGCAAGTGATGATTTCTTGTTCGGTTTCAACAGGGAGACCATTTTTTTTAATCGGCGCACCTATATAAGAGCCGCGCGCGTGATTGAGGTCGAGCATTTGATGTTTTCGCTTATGAAGCTCCTCAATGAGAGGGAGGCCTTTGCCGGGCGATGTAATAAGAGTAATAGATTTAAACTTAGTGTTGTTCATAATTATGCAGCCTTTTTATTAGAATGAGTCGAGTGCTCTTTTTCATTTTTTGATGAGGCTTTTAGTTTTTCAACAAGAGCTGGCGGTATATATGTGGCCGCTTTCTCAAGTTGTGAGCAGTAGATAAATCCCATTCCCGGAGTGTCGAGTTTGCCAGCAAGAAACATTTTATCAAAGACGTAATCCACCTGATCTGAAGCCACGACGACATTGATAATCTCTTTTTCAACTTCAACAGCAACGCCTAAGATTCCGAGTCTTTCTCTCACTCCTGTGCCGCGCGCATAATAAACAGTTGCACCTTGAGCTCCTGCTTCTCGCGCAGCTTTTACGATGGCATCAGCGAGTCCGCGTTGAACTATACATGTGATCAATACAACGTCAGTGAGTACGGTTAGGTTACGTTGATTCATAATACGACCTCCTCAAGGTTTGTCGAAATAGTTTTATCATTTTCTTTTTTTGATTTTATTTTTACATAGATGCCACTTGTTAATACGGCAAGAATCGGAAAGAGTGATGCCGCCGCGAGAATACCAAAGCCTTCAATTGCACCAACGGCATTAGCAAAACCTAAACCCATCGCTAATACTAACGGAACTGTCACCGGACCTGTTGTTACGCCAGCACTATCCCAAGCAATGTTAACGTACTCTTCTGTGTTGAGATAAGTCAGCACAATAGCAAGTGTGTAGCCGGGTACAAGTATGTAGGGCAGAGGGATGCCAAAAATAATTTTAGCAACACCAACGGCAATGCCCATGCCGACGCCAATGGCGACCGAATACATGAGTAGCGATTTTTTAAAGGCACCATTGGTTAGGTTTTCAACTGTCATGCCGAGGGCATTCAGTGCAGGTTCGGCAAGTGTTGCGCCAAAGCCTAAGCACCAAGCAAAAATTATGGCGATACCGATCCCGACAGCTTGTCCGTAAAGTGGAGAGCCCGACATATCTGAAATTTTTGTGAATGCACCTGGTACAAGGCTGCCAGATTGATCTCCCAGTTTTGCAAGACCGTAAGTGAGGCCGAGATTAAAGACAATCATGCCGACTACTGCTAAAGTCACACCGTAGCGAATTGTGCCGACATCTTTAATTTTTTCTTTTAATACAAAATATAAAACAGCAAGTAAGAATAATACCAGCGGCACAATGGCGCGAATTCCCATGACGATTTCAACCCCAGGTGTGACTTCAGACCAAGTTGGTACAGCAAGGGCTGCCGCTTCTTTAGCAGTTTGTGCGGCGGCTAGAATATCAGCGGGTGAGACTGTAGTGGAGATGAAAAATCCAAGAATAAGAACGCCGAGAATCGGAAAAACCGAAGCAAGTGTTACAATTCCAAAGCCTGATAAAGAAGTGTTACCTTTACCGACTGCTGAGGCCACACCAATGCCGAGTGCTAGAACTAAAGGTACAGTCACGGGGCCGGTTGTGACTCCGCCACAATCCCAAGCAAGGCCAACGATTTTAGAAACCTCTGGGTGCATGTGCCCAAGAGCGGTGAGTATAAGTGTCGGTATAAGGCTCAAATAGATCATGGGTTTAAGGCTCCAGTTGTATATGAAGCGCATAGTGCCAAGGACGGCCGCCAGGCCAACTCCGAAACCGACAACTAAAACAAGGGGGCCGGCATAAGTTGTGAGTAGGCTATAAAGGTAGGGAGCTTTCGCAGGGTCAACAACGCCGCCTGCAATTTGAAGGGCTCCGATAGCAGGCTCAGCAAAAGTAACACCAATGCCGAGCAAAAAGGCTATCGAGAGCACAACCCAGAGTTGAGCTTTTTTAGGTAGAGTGTTGCCGATGGTTTCACCAAATGGCATAAGCCCGAGTTTTAAGCCCTCCATAAAAAGCATGAGGCCAATCATGACCGCAAATAGACCGGCGCCAATAAGCGAAGCTTCTTTTACTGATTGATTCAAAATAAAATATTGAAAAAGGCCCATATAAACAGCGAGTGGAGTGACCGCTTTCATTTGATCCATAAATCGCACACTGATGTAAGGAGTCAGGAGTCTATAGGCATCCATTGCGCGGAGTTCAAGTTTTGCTGGCTTGTGGGGTTGTGGCTCACCTTTTTCATTGATAACTAATTTTGGAGTGAGATGTATGTAGCTAATTTTATCGTGATTGACGGTGACTTCTTTTAGATAATCTCCAAAACGAATTTTTGTTTCCATTCATTCCCCATGTTTTAAGATGTCTGATCAGTTATTCAGCAAAGTATGCCGAGCTTTTCTATCGGCAAAAGTCATAAAAATATGGGCGAGACTTTGGGCTAAAATGAGCTGAAACTGAAATAAGCACTGAAGCGTTGAGGTGTCTTATTATTAGACAGTTGTTCGACCACAATTGTCGCTCGCCTGAAAACAGGTGGCACGGGAGGCGTCAGATCGCATATATTTGACTTGATAGCGTAATATTCGGCCTGAAGCTTGCGTATTAGGTGGGTAACAGGAGAAGGTTATGAAAACTTCATATTGGATAAACATTAAAAGAGCACTGTCATTTGCGGCACTCGCCCTCATGCTGGTGTCTACGGTTGCATGCGGTAAAAAAGAAG
>JAGRAK010000257.1 GCA_020434645.1 Bdellovibrionales bacterium
TCTTGGTCATCAGGCTAAATATATTTTTTCTGAACCTTAAAGCTGGGTTCTACTATTTGAAGGCGATTCTCGTAACCTGCTGACTGAATGTTTATTTTTAATTTTAACCGCGAAACGAATTAATAAAAATTTTGAACTGGTGAACGCCGATGGGCAAAAACGTCTTGTTGCAGTAGAGTTTATACTCGAAGAGTCTTCTAATATTGTCAGAATTAATATTCGACCTCCTGAAGTGAAGTTTTCAGGTCGCTCAAATCAACTCGAAAAAATCAATTCTCTCGAATGTGTAATAATAGATTACTCGTTGCTCTCTGAAGATATCTCAGCATTTTTAAAAGGCTTAAGTGTTGGTACACAAAACGCCAATATTAAAACGCCTCCTGGCGGCCCAAATGTTATTGTTATGGCAAGTGAAACGCAAAAAATTAATTTTGATTTATTACTAGAGTCTAAAGTCTTTGCGCTGATATACAAACCTCTAGAGGTGAGAAGAATTTTATATCTAGCCACTCAAGCCATTAAAACTCCATTTTCTTTATACAATGATGAAAACATCGGCTGGAAGTCTGAGCACTTACCTGCTAAAATTTCAAGGCCTGCAAAACTTGTAGAATTGTCTGAGTTTGGCGTCACGTTTAAAACGCCACATCCGATCAAAGTCGGCACACTGCTTTATTTATTTAAATCTATTTTTCAAAATGCACCTGATCAAAACATATCGGTGCGAATTTATAACTCAGAAGAAGATGAATCTGAGCCTGGCACATATTTAAATTCAGCTATTTACTTCGGAATAGCCGACTCGTTTTTAAAATTTACCAGGTCTTACATCAGAGAAACCTATGCCTCCAGTAAGGCCAAAGAAGGTTCATAAATGAACACTAAGTCTTTACAAGAAACACATGCCCCCAGCAGCATCTGCTATGGATGCGGCCCGGCCAACTCACAAGGGTTAAAAATTAGAAGTTTCGACAATGGGGATTTTATCATTTGCGACTGGATGCCCGCACCTTATCACCATGCTTTTCCCGGAGTTCTAAATGGGGGCATCATAGGCACTCTTCTAGACTGTCACTGCAACTGGACAGCCGCCTGGTCACTTAAAAAAAAATGGGGATTACCACACGTGCCTTGCACTGTTACGGCAGAGTATACCATTAAACTCTTACGCCCCACTCCAACCGATACTAAAGTACACTTAAAATCCCATATCACAGAATTTATAAAAGAAGATCGCGCTTGGGTAGAAGGCGAACTGATTGCTAATGGTCAAGTAACGGCCACGTGCCGAGGGCTTTTCGTGGCCGTAAAAGAAGGTCATCCAGCCTATCATCGCTGGTCATAAATAACTTAGTAGTGTCGACAGCCCAGCGAACGACATCGTCGCGAATAACTATAACAAACATCTAGTGCCTCTTGCTGAGCCCTTCTCGCCGAGTAATCTCGCCCAACAAAATTTTGGCCTCGTGCATTTTCTGCGTAACACACATAGTAACCATGGTGCGGTCTATCCGGGTAGCCAGGTCGCGCAGGCGGGTATCTATGTCGAGGAGGCGGGTATCCCGGTCGTGGAGGACGACGGTATCTGTCTCGACCATGCCCTCGATCAAAACTTGAAACCACGCCCAGAAAATCCATGATAGATTCTTCTTTTTCAATTTCGTTTACTGATTTTAAATCACTTAGATCATCTCCTGCAAAAGCCGCTGGTGACATAATGACCATTCCCGCTAGTATTGAAAGCACATACTTCATAAAACCCCCTAGGTTTGTTAAAAATGTTAAACACAACCCTAGTATATGAAATAACTATGCCAGCTTTTTTGGGGTCAATTAGACACTATGTAAATATAGTCCGGTTAATAAATTGTGAAATTAAGCTGCTATTTTAAAGCCGCATTCTGAACAAAATTTAGATTCGGCTTTAATTTCAGCACCGCAACCACCGCATTTAGCAGGGCCTTGCGCCTTCACTTCATTTAAATCTTCGTTCACATTCACAAATCCAATTTGGTTCCAACGGTCAATTTCTTGAATGATCTGCCAGAATTTAAATGTCGAAAGCCACTCAAAACGATCAAAAGAGACGTACACCACTTCATCGAGTGTCTGTCGCTTTACATAAAGCCCTTTTTTCTCAAGTAGCCCAATGTGAATCTCTTTAAGGTCTATATAAAATTGTGTTTTAATATCAGCCATCAATTTTTTATAATCTAACTTCACAACACCGTTTCGATCTGGTTCTACGTCTTTAGACAATTCACAAAATGCCCGCGCAAGCTGTATCGCGGTTTTATCAGCAATAATGACTTCTGATTTACCTGCTTTAAAATAATTATGTTGAAAAAATTCTCCAAATAACTCGACTGTCTGAGAATCTAAAATTCGAATTTCTTGCAGCTCCATTTGCTCAGTGTCTTCATTTTTTTCATACTGAAGATGAAGGTACCCGAGCTTACCTAGTAACTCACAAAAGCTCTGCATGCGTTGATGTGATTCTAAAAACATTCTGGCTGTATAAATTTTTAGCGTATGAAACGAAAGAATAAGATCTGTATCTTTAAAATGTGGATTCTTCTTGGCCTCTTCTTCTCGTTTATAAGCCGGAATACTCGTATCCACAACTGGTGGCTTGCCAATTTGACGACCAACAAGCGTAAGAATCGCACAAAGACGAGGGATAAATCGCGGCGGACAAGGCATATTGTCTTGCTCTAATTTTAAGCTACGAATAACGCCTCTTAATCGCCTTAATTCATCACCAAGAGCTTTTACAAACATTTTGTAAGGAGCTGGAGACTTATCAAAAACCATACGAAGGGGCTCAACTGGCATTTCAACAACACGCACCTCAGAAAGAGCCTCTGCGTTAAATGCCTGCCGTGGAAAGCCAAAAACACCTTGCTCCCCAATGACATGCCCAATAAGAGGTTGATCGACCTCAGTTTTTTGACCACCGCGCTCTATATAAAGCGAAACCTTGCCCGATTGCACAATGTAGAAATTCTGCAGAGTGTCCCCTTCAGAATAAATTTTATCACCTTTTTTGAGCTTTTTTTCTACAGACACGACTACCTCTATTTGCTTATGAACTATGTCGGCAAGATGCTTAGACTTTTTAATAGCCAAAGGGCTAGCTAGAGTATAAATTGTGGCTACTTTAGAGGTGATTTTGAACTTTATTTTAGAAAACTCGCGTTATGTCGCTATATTCTGTTTTGCATTAGGCTTTTTGCTCATTATGTTTCTGGGCTTGGTCGTTGGCCTTATACG
>JAGRAK010000258.1 GCA_020434645.1 Bdellovibrionales bacterium
TATAAATTTAAAAAAATAACGGCTAGAGTCACTGACTTAACGATTGTCGATAAGTCAGGCCGAGAAGCTAAGCTGACATTGACCGATGTGAAGCGCGGGCGTCTACATATTAACAACAAACTAGTAAGCTATGATCAAAAAAAATCAATTTCTGAAAATTTAACTCAGTTTACAAAAATAGCAGCGCCGCACCAGGTGGCCGCGAATTTTTTGCTCAGACCTACGCTGACTACACCAATTTTAGTGATATTCGGGTTTGTGCCTCAGTTGACTACTCGTGCTGAAGCTTATGGTGTTTTAGGAGTGGCGGCCGCCATAGGTGTGGTCGGATTGGCGGCTGGGCTTTATTTTGATTTTTTTGCTTCAAGTGAGGCGCAAGCTTCAGAAATTCAAGATTTGATTCAATCTGCTGGTTATAAGCCTAATGTGAAAATTGAATGCTCAGCTTTTTTTAATTCTGACAGTCAGCTGCCCGACAGCGTGAGTCTTGATCTTACAAAAAATGACAATTCAAAAGTGAATTATCTGATTTCAACTAAAACGAGCGACTTTCGAGTAACACCGGCAGAGTGGGCAGATAAAGATGGGTTTAGCTTTGATGATAGGCAAACTTTAATAGATAAAACTAAATCTTGCTGCAAAACCGCTGGGTGCATGAATTTAGCAAATAGCACAACGGGTTTCTCGAGCCCGCACGGAACGTCTGGAACCAATAATAAAAAGCCGGCATCTCATGGTGCCGGCTCAATTAAATAATATTTTTTAACTCAAGTTATCTTACTCACAACTACACTTAGTGTTCGTACTGGAGTTAGCGCTCATACGCGATATTTAGTAGTCGGGTCGGTGCAGAACACTTAAATCAACCTGCGCTCGGCCATTTTGCCGAGGTGTTGTTTGAGCTTCAATTATGATTTCAGCCACATTGAGACCGTAGCGTCTGCGCACATCAAATACGCGATTTGATTTTTGCCTGATAAAGCCTTCAAGTTCGCGAACATTGATTCGACGACCATTTTCTAAAATTACTATGAAGTTTTTGACATCGATATCGCGTTTATCAACTTCGAGTGCAATGCTTTGCACGCTCCCAACGTAGCGGCTGATGCGAACACGTTCAGTAGAGTACACGCCAAGTGCTGGCTTAAAGCCCTCAAGGTGCGACCACCGAGCCGGCGGGAGTTCATCAACAGTCACCTGTAATTGCGCAATTTTAATAGTGCCATTTATAAGTAGTGTGGCCCGCCCGTTTGCAACTGCTGGAGGTGCACCATACCCACCGCGGTCATAATCAGACCTATGGTTATCATAACCGCGGTCATAATGGCCGCCACGATTATCAGGAGCAGTAAGAGAAACTCGATCAAAACTCATAGGGTGTTCAGAATTAAAATCACGCGACGGTCGGAGATTTGCGGGATAGCCTCGGTCTCGACCAACCTCAAGCTCAAGTGAAGACCTATAGTCTGCGGCTTTAGCGAGTACATCAACTCTTAAAACTTTGGCGTCACTTGCAACTTGATAGCCGCGATATTGAAGTTCAGAAACTAAATCGATGGCTTGAAATCGGCCGACATATAAAGACGGTGAGTAGTCTATGGTGATTGTTTTTGTTACAGCAAAACTAGCGCTCGGTAAGGCCATCAGCGCGGCAAGGCTCAGTATGCCTTTTGCGACCCAGTTGTTAACGGTTGTACTTTTCATTAAATCCCCCTTTGGCGTTAGCCATATTCTCTACATTGCAAGACTTGGGAGGCGGTGCACTTGGACACCTGCCGACCCCATACCGGTTAGTATAGCAAGTGTTACGCCAACATTTTTGGTGTCAAAATAGTTGTTTTAAATATTTTTAATAGGCGAAATGATTATCGCAGCTTGATCGACGCGAAATTTTTCAGGTCCAAAGAAGTCAAACCAGTTATTTTCAAAATTGACGCGCCTTAATTTTCGATAGCCTTTTTTTGCAAGCCAGGGGTCCATTAATGTCAGCGTTTTGCCGCTGGGAGAAATATCGACTAAAAGTGCCCAATGCCCGCCGCCCTCAAGCTGAATGTTGACGATAACTCCGTAGCCTTTTTTGATAAAATCACGCAGCGACTTAATATTGAGGTTTTCAATAAACTGCGCTTCATAACCGAGCATATTAATGCCCTTAATAAAATCAGCGTGATGTGTGCCATGTGTTGGTGAGGTTTTTAGTTTTTTAGCTAAGCTCAGTTCAGAGGCTGAATAGTCACCCTTTGATTTTAACCAACTGAGTAATGCCGCGGGGCCGCAAGTGTAGTTTGTGCTTTGCTGTATGAGTGGGGCCTTTGATTTTCTTTTTATGGCGCGAGAAGGTAACAGTCTGTGAACAGATAAATTCTTTAATAAAAGTGTGCAGCTTGAGGCATAAGAATTCACAGGCCAAGTCAAAAGTAGTGACCCAGCTAAAGCGAATACGAGCCCCATAGCTCTGGATTTTAAATATATTCCCCGCACTTTAAAACGCCCCCGCGATAAGCTCCTGTTTTTATGCTACAAATGAAAAAGTGTGCAAGGCACCGAGCTTATTTTTTCGAATTTGAATTATTTATAAAGTGTAAAGGGTTATCTCATTTTGAGTCATGCGGCCTACTGCCTAAATAAACCCTGCTACCGAAATGGCTCATTTTGAGAAAATATTTTGTTAGCACTGCATTAGGATGCCGAAATCATTAAATTTTTTCTTGAATTGCGCCGATGAGATCTTGATGTAAAGTGTAAGTAAACTTTTGTCATGAGGTTCATATGCTGCACGTAAGCCGAGTGTTCTCAAAAGAGGCACGTAAAAAATCATTGGGTTTTAGTTTAATCGAAATTACAGTGGGTCTGGGTGTTGTAAGTATTTTAGCGCTCGGTTCAGCTAATATGATTGTCGATGTGGTGAAAACACAAAAAACATCTGAAAGTAATGTATCTGTCATGCGCGCTCGAAAAGAATTCTTGTTTGAGCTTAAGCATTGGAAGAAAAATAAAGTACCAGCTAATATACCGGTAAGACTCAACGCACAGATGGAGACCAGTTTCACTGAAGCGGGGGTGAGAAGTGTCGAAGGGGTGAATATTGTTGTCAAAGTTGGTGGGCAGCTTCTTAAAGAGGGTTCAATTTATACCTTAGGTAATACAAAGTTTGAAGTTACAAAATTGACATTTTCTGAAGCTGAAAAAGTCTATAATGACGGTACCAACACTAGTTACTTTGGCAGCATTAAAATGAGCACCAAGAATCTAACAACGGGGCTA
>JAGRAK010000259.1 GCA_020434645.1 Bdellovibrionales bacterium
CAATGCCCGCCAAGTGGCTCAACATTAAATATTTCAGAGTAATAACTCGACATACCCGGCTTGTGACAAGCAAATGTGGGATCATATAAAAAGGCTTCTGCCTGTACGGCAAATGACTCGCGTGCACTAGTGAACACATACGGATCTAAAGCGTTCTGTTGTAAAACATTTTTAGTACTTCGAGTAGTACTCCAATTATCTAAATTTAAAAAACGAACTGAATTTGAATAGCGCCATTTTCGCTTAATATTTTTACATAAACCAGTTTGAGTTTGCGAAGAAGACCTGCCCTGAGGGCCTCGGCGAACACAATATCGTTTGGTATATTTAATTTCATCTGCGCTTGGCGAAATCGAAGCATCAAAAATATGAATAATTTCGTGGGTCACGGCTCGCGCAAAATGCGTAGACACCGATGCCCCGCACACCTGTCGATGAGGATTCTTTTGCAGCTCGTGCAAATACCCCGTGTGAACTTCAATTTCACTTATATCTTGAATCTTAAATAGCGTATTCACTCTTGCTGCGATCGAAGTCTCAATATTTTTTAATTCTCTTTCACAGCCAAAATATATTTTTGAATTTTTATCGAGTTCTTTAAACTTTATTTTTATTGGTCGCGCAATAGTTTGCCGTACAACAAGTGGAATTCTATTTTCAATTTCGACTAGCTCCGCCTGAACTTGAGGCTTATTGCTATAAAGGCGAAAATGCTCTCCCGCATGCCCCGTCAAAAATGAAAATAAAATGCTTAGAAATAAGCAAAATCTGATTCTTATTAACAATTCCCACCCCTGGTTAGGGAATGGCTAACATAGGAAATTCACTATGACTTTAAAATCGGTACAAATACATGAAATTGTAAAAAATTTAGGCTGCCTTGGGAGCTTGAAATTTTGCTCGTGCAAAAGGGATTTGATTGTCTTCGATTTCATCCATAAAGGTCGGGATTTCGCCCGTAGCCTGAAGTTGGCCGTGAAGGCGACCATCTTGTTGACGCACCATTCTGCTCATCTGATAAATTGAAACCACATCGTAAGCGCCGTCACTCGTGAATCCCCGAACTTCAGAAATATCGGCAATTCGCCTTGAACCATCAGAAAATCTTGAAACCTGAACCACAAGATCAATGGCTGAACTGATCTGTTGTCTGAGCGCTCGCTCACTGACTTTAGATTCTGCCCCTTGAGCAAGTGCTTCAAGACGCGTGAGCGCATCAGACGAAGAGTTGGCGTGAACTGTACCCAAACAACCTTTGTGCCCCGTGTTCATAGCTTGAATAAGTTCTAATGCCTCAGAGCCACGCACTTCACCCACAATGATTCGATCAGGCCTCAGTCGTAAACTACTCTTTAATAAATCTTGAACTGAAATTTCTTTTGTGCCGTGATCATCTGCTAAACGCGTTTCAAAAAAAACAGTGTGAGGATACTCCACTTTTAATTCACTCGAATCTTCAATCACTATGATTCGCTGACCAGGCGGTATGCGCTCACAAAGTACTCCCAGTAAAGTGGTTTTACCAGAACCTGTTCCGCCACTAACTAAAATATTTTTACCCAGCTTCATGGCAATATCTAAAAATTGCGCCCCATCAACAGTCAAAGCCCCAATTTGCACGTAATCTTTAAATGACATTTGAACACTAGCAAATTTTCTTATTGCCACTGTGGTGCCATTACGCGCACAAGGCGGTAGCACTGCATGAATTCTGTAACCATTGGGAAGTCGGGCATCAAGACGAGGCTCTTTTTCAGTTATTGTGCGACCCACGCTTTGAGCAATATTATTTATAGCGGCACGCAAAGTGTCTTCATCGCGAAACTGCGCATCAGTTTTTTCAATTTTACCATTAATCTCAATCCAAATATCACCAGGCCCATTGATCATGACCTCTGTTACGGATTCATCATCAAGTAAATGCTGGATAGGCGAAAGAAAGCTTCTGATGGCCTCTCGAAAGACTTCGCTTGCGCCACTCATAATTTACTCCGAAGCCGGCAAGCGAACATCTAGATTAGAATTCATCTCAATGCCCGGGTGCACAACAAGACGCCCTTGAGCCGATGTTTCAGGCGACATAAATGTATACACGCCTTCTTTTTTAGGACTGATGTAAAATGACTTTAATTTGCCATAAAATGTGGCGTGATGCTCTGAAAAAGAATCAAGTACAAAACTCACATTGCGTGATTTTTCATTTACATTCACAACAACAATTTTATATTGTGCGCCTTCTTTAACTCTGACTGTTGACGGCACGAATCCCTGCTCTGTATTGAGAATCACAATCTCTTGCGCGGGCACAACAGTATTAAATGCGCGATCAAAAATATTCTTCTCTTCAGCCCTATCTACCTTTACATCGGGCTGCATATCCATCTGCGCGGGTTTTGCCATTTGATTTTGACGTCTTGTGAAGTCGACATTCCAGTCTGCGTAGAGCTTCATAGGCATTAAACTGAGTGAAATAAATAAGATTAATTTTTTCATAGTTAGTGCACCTCGCCGCGAGAATGAAAGTCGGCAAATTCACGTGCGACCTCCATTGCTAAGTAACTCAAAGTGTCTTCATCAAAAGTTTCAAGCTTCATCATCAAATCTTCTGGATTTGTTTGATAGCTATTGGCCACCTTCATCACTTCAAACAATGGATGCGGATTTTTATTCATCTCTTTAAGAGCATCTTGCCAATCCATTTTTAAAACAGGCTCAATCACGCCCATTTCGTAAAGTGCATCAAACATCAATTGTAAATTGCCTTGTAAATACATAAACCCCTCGAAAGTTATGGGTTTTCCCACATTGTCTTGATCGGATATTTATTTTTTTTTCTGAAGTTTATGGTGAGGTTTTGCAGGTTTAGCGCGTGAAGCTAGACTTATGGCTTGGGTTAATCGTTCGGATCCGGGATTCCTCGTTAAATTAAGTCTGCATTAGCCTTATCGACGAGCTGAGCATGGCATGGCATGGCGCTGGCCATTTATGATCACACAAATAACAGCTGGAGACCTTTAATGAATGCGCGAAGTTATTCTACCGATTTATTACTGTATGCAATTGAAACGAAGCAAAATTTAATCCTTAGTTCAAACTTAAATCACTTATTCACCATGTTTTGATATATTAAAGGTTCTCTGCGTTAACTCTTTGCCAATTTCTGAAAAGCACTCACAAACTTCTCTCAGAGAAAGTGTGGCCGTCTTTAATGCTCCCACAATATTTCTTTCAGAAAGGAACATTAATTTCTTATGGCCTG
>JAGRAK010000025.1 GCA_020434645.1 Bdellovibrionales bacterium
AACCGCGCGGATTTTATCGCCCTTATTGTACATTTCTGAAGGGTGATTTACGCGTTTTGTCCATGAGAAGTCTGATATGTGAACAAGGCCATCAATGCCGTCTTCAACACCAACAAACACACCAAAATCAGTGATAGACTTAATCTCGCCCTCAATAATTGTTCCTGGAGGATAAGATTCTTTTAGTTCTACCCATGGATTTTGTTGAAGTTGCTTCATACCAAGGCTGATACGACGATTTTCTTGATCGACTTCAAGCACTTGAACTTCAACTTCATCATCCACTTTTACCAATTGATTGGGATGCTTCACTCGTTTTGTCCAGCTCATTTCACTTACGTGGATGAGACCTTCAACGCCATCAGCAAGGCCAACAAATGCACCGTAGTCTGTAAGACTGACGATTTTGCCCTTTGTTCGCTTGCCCGGTACAAACTCAGCTGCCACTTCTGACCATGGATCAGGTTTCAACTGCTTAAGACCAAGACTGACGCGCTCTTTAGAGTTGTCATATTTAAGTACAATCACTTCAAGCTCGTCACCCACATTGAGCATCTCAGATGGATGCTTAATGCGACCCCAGCTCATATCAGTAATATGTAGAAGTCCGTCCATGCCACCAAGATCAATAAAGGCACCGTAATCCGTGATATTTTTAACAATACCCTGAACTTTTGAGCCCTCTTTCATAGCATCTAGAGTTTGAGAACGCAGGCTCTCACGCTCTTGCTCTAAAAGAGCACGACGAGAAAGCACGATGTTTCCGCGACGCTTATTGAACTTAATCACTTTGAATTTATAAACTTTGCCAATGTAGTGATCCATATTGCGCACAGGGCGAAGGTCAATTTGGCTACCCGGCAAGAACGCCTTCACACCAATATCAACACTCAAACCGCCTTTAACTTTGGCAATTATAGTTCCTTCGATGACCTCTTCGTTTTCTGCCGCTCGAGAAATATCATCCCAAGCACGAAGCATATCGGCTTTGTCTTTAGACAAAACAATCATGCCATTTTCATTTTCAACTTTATCAATATAAACTTGAACTTCTTGGCCAACTTTTACAGCACGAACACCTTCTACTATGCGGAATTCGCCAATAGGAATAAGGCCTTCGCTCTTGTAATTGATATCCACAAGAACATAGTCTGATTGAACTTCTACTACGCGACCCGTTACGACATCACCGACTTTGAAGTCATTTGTGCTCAGTGATTCCGAGAATAATTTCTCGAACGAGTTTTCGCCCTTCTTTACTTCGAACGTGAAAAGGCTCGGGTTAGCCGGTACCTTTTCGTCATTGGCGTCGAGTGCCGCTAGAACTTCGTCTAACTGCGCCTTTGCCTTTGATTTTTGAGATTTGTTAGTATCCACCATTTGCAATTGTTACCTCCTGAGGTGAATTCTGCTCGAGCTTTGGCGGTGAACCATTAAGCAAGGCATCATTCCCGCCATAACTTATAGAGGCTTGAGACCTATAGCTCAAGCTCTTTCCTGGTTAATTTTTCAAGTATTTCGACAACTTCATTTAAATCTAAGCCTGAACTATCAATAACATGGGCATCGGGCGGCACTTGCATCGGTGCTGTTTGCCGTGAACTATCCTGCAAATCCCTTAAAACTTGAGCTTTTTTGGTCTCTTCAAGATCTCGACCCTCTTCTTTAGCTCGTCTGGCGGCGCGGTTGGCGCTCCCAGCGGTGAGATATATTTTAAAATCAGCTTCAGGAAAAACCACTGTCCCGCAATCACGACCTTCAGCCACTAGCCCCACAACACCGTTTGCACAAGCACGCTGAGCCTCGAGCAAGTTGGCTCTGACCTCAGGAAAACGACTAATGGAACTCGCCGCAGCCCCAGATTCTTCGCTATATATTTCAGATGTGACGTCGTGACCATGTAGAAAAACCAAGGTGCACTGGTCAGACATGCGCACTTCCCATAAATTTGACGCACAAAGCTTGGCAAGAGCAGATTCATCCTCTAAAGAAACACCCTCGCGTTTTGCTACGTAAGCAAGTCCGCGATAAAAAGCTCCCGTTGAGACCCACGCCCAACCATGACGTTGGGCAAGCATTCGGCTAACTGAAGTTTTGCCGGACGCGGCTGGGCCATCGATAGTTATTATTTTAGTTGCTGTTTTCATGAGGAAATTAAAATAGGATGGAGAAATGACCTGGTCAATTGGATTACACTTTGGCGAATCCGTCGTTGAATTTGTGGGACGCAAAGCCGAAGATAATGACGCGCAGATTGTTAAGAGCCGCGCGTTTATGCCACAAACGGCACCGGATCTTGCTTTCAGCCAATTTGTGGCAGCAAATAATATAGAGAAAGTCTCACATCTCAAGATCGTCAGCGCTCTCCCGTTAAAAATTATTGAAGCTGAACATGGCGCTCCCGCCGCGGTGCTCACAACATCAGGGTTTGAAAACTGGATGGAATTAAGCCTCCCCATTAAAACACCTCATTTCTCATCAATGCCTGAACGACAAAGCTTTTTAATAGATCGTGAATATATTTTTGGCATAAGCGAGCGAACCAACGCACAAGGGCACATCGAAAAGATTTTAGATGAATCCGAACTTGAATTTCTGGTGGCCAAGCTCGCCATGCATGAAATCAAAACAGTGGCTGTTTGTTTTTTGCATTCAGATAAAAATTCTGAAAACGAAAAAAGAGCAAAAGCGTATTTAGAAAAACACGGGCTTAAGGTGTTTTTAAGTTCAGGATCTGCAAAGTCGACAAATGAAAATCACCGCTTTTGGGCTGCCGCACTCAATGCTTATGTGAACCCCTATTTTATTGAGAAAATGACGGCATTAAATGAAGAGATCAAAAAAGTGGCCAGTGATGATGCGCAAATCCTCTGGGGCCAATACAAATTTAGCGATGTCGTGGAGGGCCTCGTCACCCCCCTTGAGGCCGCCTTTAGCTTCACAAACTTTGTAAATGAAAATTTCGCTAAAACCACACCTGTGCTTTATTGCGGGTTAGAAGATTTTATATTCTTTAAGCCCGGTGAGAATACGTGTGAAACTTGGGCTAGCCCCGTCGGCCAAGTCTCTGCTACACACTCACCTTATATTAAGTTACAAAATCAGCCACTCACCAAACTCGATCGTGGTTTTTTTAGCGAACTCGCACTGACTAAAGACAAAATCACCTATGACCCCGGACCTGTGGTTTTTGGTCGTGGCCACACCTTAAGTCTTTTTGACTTGCTCACCTATGAAAACAGCGATGTCGAGTCACTTACTGGTATTGCTGAAAAAATGAATGATCGCGGCAGATCTAGATGCAAAGAAACTCTCTCGGCCTACGCTCGCAATCTGTCAGAAGGCGACAATATCTCGTACGAAGAACTCACTCAAAGCATCTGTGAAAATGCCGCTTTCTCTTGGCGAAATGAAATGGGTGATGATGACTCCTTTATATTGTGTGGGCCACTCGCACCAATAGTAAAAAAATATTTTAATAAAAAGCCGACCGGAGATAGTTTTTTTATTTTGAACTCTCTTTTGCAAGGAGATCTGAAGTGAATCGACTTGAAGCGCAATCTTATTTAGAAAAAATGCGCTCCATTTTTAATGATTTTGCGCGAATGGCTGTGATCACGGCTGATCACGAGACTCTTTATATGAAGACGCAAGCCATTGCCGATATTTCGACACTCCCGCATTGCGCCGAGCTCAGTCATAAATATTTACAATTACAAGATGGCGATATTGTCATCACCAATGATCCTTATTCGGGCGGCACTATCTTATCATCGCCCACGCTTATTCTCGGTATTGGCACCCGCGCATCAAAAAATAACGTGCCGGCTGAACTTCTGGTGGCCTATAGGCTGACTCTTACTCCACGAGTGGGCGCATTTAAAACAATTGATGACGAGGGTTTAAGAATCCCACCAAGCCCTTACTATTTAAGAGGGGATCTCAACACTCCGATTGTTGAAGCGCTAAAGGGTCATCCACTCACCTCAAAAAACTTCATAGACAGTATCAGCTCGGCCGCATTAGAGCTTCTGGCTCTACGTGAAAAGTTAAAAAATCTGATGGCTTTGAAACAAATTGATTTTAGTAAGCCCACAGTGAAAGCCTATCTAAAGGCAAGCGAAACAGAGTTTTTGCGTCGTCTTGATGAAATCGGCGAAGGCGCCACAACCGTCGAAGTGGAGCTCAGCAATAAAGAGACCATTAAACTTAAAGCAGAACATCGAGATGATCATTTTACTTTTGATTTCACGGGTACCACGGCTGGAGAAACTGTTTTTCTTACTGATACCGCCACCATTGGCACCACTATTGGCACCGTTGTCAGCTTTTTAAAGCACAAGGTGCCACTGAACTCTGGCATTTTTTCTCGCTTTGATGTGCGGGCTCCACGCGGGACTCTAGTGAATTCATCTTTTCCGCGACCATTATATTTAGGCCATACAGATGGTGTTAATTTTGTCGCCAACTGTGTTTCTCGCGCCGTCGGGCAAATGCATAAAAAATATTTACGTGCGACAACCGGAGCCTCTCATTGTGGTTATCAAATTGAGTTTCGCGATAAACGCGTATTCACTGACTCCCTACCATTTGGCACAGGTGGGCGTGTTGGGCGTTCAGGTCTAAATGGTATTCATCTCTGGCGAAGGTTTGAGAATTCAGCCTCTATCGAAAAATACGAGCAAAACTTTCCGATTCTATTTTTAAACTCTGGTTATCGTGCCGAATCTGCTGGTGAAGGTCGCTACAAAGGCGGGCTCGGGGTGGTGCGAACTTTAAAAGTATTAGAAGACGCCGAACTCAGCTGGAACCATATCTCTCCCCCACACAAGCCCGAGGGTCTAGATGGCGGCAAGTCCGGCCTAGGACCTGAGATGATTTTGCAAAGAGTGAGTGGTGAAAAAGAAGATCTCCCACCCCACGGCACACTTAAACTAGCAAAGGGCGATATCTTAACCGTGCTCTCACCGGGCGGTGGCGGGTATGGAGTAGCGAAAACTTAAGTGACCTTTTGTCTCGCCGGTATTGTCTGCTTACTGCATCTTGCAACAGCTACTGATAATTTTTTAGATCTTCATTCACAAGTCGCAAAAACTGCTGAGTGTCGATAAATGATTTATCTGAAAAAATACAGCGATCACTTTTATGCCATTTACCATTTAATTTGTACTCGATGATTTGTGGTGTGCCTGAGGCTTCAAAGCAAGTGGCAAAGCTGGGGCTTCCGACTGTTGAGTACTCTTCACTACCGACTGTGTTTTTAACTGCCTTTAGAGCTACGCATTTTTTTTGTTTATAACACTGTTCTGAAATAAGCTCCTGCTGATCATGATCAATACAAATTTTTGATTTTTCATATACGTATTTTTGGCCGTAGTAAAAGCGTAGAGATATTTCACCGCACTGATACTCAGCAAATGTCGGCACTGATAAAATAAGAATTAAAATAAACACTACTCGACCCATTGCACTTGCCTCATCGATCGAGCCAGACTGGCTTGAGGAATCCAAGCATATCCACCTTCGCTTTCATAGCGTTTAGGCTTCCAAGCTGAACCCCAGCTGTTTCTCAGTAAGTACTCACACTGCCCTGTGCTATCATTATAGCGACGACCCACAATCACTGAGGCGTGCCCGTCAACTGTACGATCTGACCACGCTGGATTCGTAAGCACTCGTGCTGAGTAACTTACACCGGATGGTCGCCCCTCCTTAAAATTGCGATCAATAGATCGCACTAAGTGTTGGCCATTGACTCCTTCTCCTCGAGTCAGCGTACTCACTTGAATATCTTTTAGTTTCTTTTGCAGTCTCAAACTTGACTCTTTTTTATTGCAGTTTTGATCTGTTAGATTTGAAATCACATCTGCTCGTGAAGACAAACGCAGCCCATCTGCGACTTCACTAAGCGTTAAATTCGGAAAAGACTCCAATGCTGGCATAATCTCATTGCAGCGTGATTTTGAAAAATTATTTAATGAATACTTCGGCAATTCATTGGCCACTTTTTCGATATAACGAAGCTTACACAAAAGATCGACGTCATTAAAGTTTTCAGATGGCAACTCTTGCTCTGTGCAAATTATAGTATGCGGAGCTTGGACTATCGCCAGTCTTGTACTGCCCCCACCTTCATACTCTGAATACGAAATTGGACCATATAGGCTCTCAAGAAAATCATTATCTACCATTGATTCGGTGCCCCGTTTTTTCTCATCAGAACTGACGTTAGCCATGATATTACGCGAGGCCAGCTTCATTTTAACCGAATGTACGGCCAACGATTTCGGTGAGATATTTTCTCCTGATTTGAAACTAAGCAAGTCGGCTGCGGTAAAGGCAAAACACCAACCCATTGAATCTTGATTTCGTACAGGCGGCAGCTGCCCCCTCAAATCAACTGGAGAGCACTGAGCCGGAGACCTTTTCATATTCGCTTCAGTTTTTTTTAATCCTTCGTCTAGCTTATTTTGTGCCAACTGCCCGCGCTCTCTAAACTGTTCAAGTGTGACGGCATATTTGAATGTAAAATGATCTTTCATAACCCTTTGTTGCTCTGCAGGAGTTTTATATTTCAAATTCAATGTTTTTTTATAAGAGGCCAAGTACCTTGAGACATCCCCCTTTTCAGACTCCACCTTAATTTTTTCAGCTAGTTCTTTAAGCTTGTCATCAATGCTCTCCATCTTAGATTGCGCTACCGAGGTGCAATATTTTTGAATTTCACTGATCTTCTTTACTTGTGCTGAAGCTGATACAGAAAAGCTAAAAGCAGTAAAGAATGTTAAAAATGAGAAGATACTTTTAAATGTAAAAAGCTTCAGTATAGACTTGTTAAATTGGGTGTCTAAATAATGGTTTATCATCTCAAGATATTCTACAGCCCCAATATGAACTCGACATCTTAGACTCGCCAATTGTCCAGCATAACAAGAAGCGTGACGACGCTCACCAGAATACATAAGCTAACTATGTGAAAAAGTTCTTTATTTTAATAGTAATTCAGATTTTTATGCTGGCTGCATTTTTATTTTATGGCGGTGATTTTTTAAGTCCGCATGTGCAGAAATTTATTGTGAAAAAGCTAAATGAGCCGGGTATTGGCAAATTTCAAATTCAAAAACTAGACATTCAAAGAATCTGGCCTCTGCAGGTTCGCATAGATAATTTTACAGCTGACGTGAGCCACCCCGGCCTGCCTGTAGGTGCAGAGATAATATTTAAAACAGTCACACTTGCGGTTCATTCAAAGACATTTATTCCGATTTCGAAAAAAGACTTCGATGTGAAGCTCACCTTAACTGAACCTAAAACCCGACTTCAGCTTATAGATGTGCCCGCAGACAAACAGGTCTCTATCGAAATGAAAACAACTGGCTCAAAACAAAAAACATCAGCTGGTTGGGACTTTCACTTTATATTCAATATTATAAAAGGCGCATTTGAGTTAAAAGATTCTAGTGGCGATCTCACGCAACTTGATTATATTAATTTTAGTTTATCTGGCCAAAATTTCTTAGAATCAAATAACCCGAAAAAAATATCTTTTGCTGCTCTACTCAATTTACCACAACTGCAAATACATTTGCCTATAACAGCTCAATCTGACGCTATAACACTCAACTCAAAATCTATTCAGAGTGAAAAAATTAATATAACCGTAGCCGGACTTCAAAGTGCTTTGTCAGGCTTTTCAAACCTGACAAAAGATGAACACTCATGGAAGGCCTCTGTGAATTTACCTGACCTAACAAAACTTGATGTTCCTCCGGCATTTTTACCGCCAGGCAAGTGGAGCGGCGCCATTAGCGGCGACGGGAGCTTTAATAAAAATGGATCCCAAATTCAATCTGAAGTAAGTCTCATTACGACAAATTTAAAGGGCGAAGTGAATGCATCCACTCCTGAGTACACGGTGATGGGATCAGTTAGCCCTCAAATTCAGATTAAAGCAGCATACACAGAACATATTCGAATTGAGAATTTGAATATAGACGCCGATCTAACAAATTTAAGTATAAAAATACCAGGTCTATTTGAAAAAAATAACACTTTACCAATGAGAATTAAACTCAGTGGTGACGGGCAAGACACCGTTTTTAAATTACATAATATGCGACTTGAATTAGCACAACTGATTGTGCAAGCCATGGGACATATTAACTCTACAGAGGGTGAGACGAGCGAAATCAAACTTGTAATACCCTCAACATCTCTTGCCGGCATTGAAAGCTTGCTTCCACCACTTAATCAATACCCAGTCACTGGGCAAGTTGCGCTACAAGCCCGCTTCAAAGGAGACATCCACAACGCCGCCCATGGCGAAGTTGATATTGAGCATTTTCAAGCTCAGAACATCAATGGCGGAGTGAAATATGAATCTTCTGATAAAACCACTTCAGTTATTGGCCGCATTCTTGTTGACTCAAGTGGCGCAGCCCGAATTTATAATAAAAAAATTCTAGGCGCACATATTAAAGCCAATATTGATCTGAACTCTTTAGCTATAAATTCAGAAAGTTTTAAAAAGTCTGAAAAAGATCCACTCCAACTTCAACTTAATGTTGTGCAAGACAATACAACTACCGTTATTAAAAATTTCAATTTCTCTTCTGACTTTGCCCAACTGAGTGCGGTCGGACAAATTAACAATACTGAAAACCCCTCTTTTAATTTAAAAACTAGAATTCAAAGTCTAAATCTTATTCAACTAGCAAAGAAAGCCAGTGCACTTAAGGCATTGCCAGCCCTTGGGCAAGTTAACGGAGAGCTTGGCATAAGTGGGCGCTATAATGCGGCATTAGGCATTGAGAAGTCACCACTCGCTCTGACTGGAAATCTAAATGTGAATATACCCAGTTATGCCATCATCACGACACCACAAGTGAATCCTGAAGCTGCCGCCGGTTTGAAAAAGCCAGTTGAACTACCTGAGTCGACTCCACTACTACCAAAGTGGCCAATTATACAAAGATCAAAAATGAAACTAAATGTGAATTTAAGTCAGTTAATTTTTGACAAATTAAAAGCTGAAAATATTCAGATTAAAGCCGATTACAATATGGGCGCTATACGCGGACAAGCCCGCATTGGGAATGTTTTCAGAGGTCTGGCAAGTTGGCCCTCTTTTTCTACCAATAATTTAACTGAGCCCGCGCAATTTTTTGCCAAAATGGAAATTCAAAATATTTTTGTACCAGACGCATTAAAATTTGCTGTCCCTCAGTATGCGAACTACTTAACCGATGGCACTACTAGCGGCACTTTTACAATCTCTACTCCAATGCCACAAACAAAAAATTGGCTCGATCAACTCACCGCCTCTGGCAAAATGGCGGGGCAAAATATTCAAGCTAAAGAAGATTTAATTCAAAAAGCACTTGGCGACAAATTAACTAAAATCGCAAAAGATAAAAAAGTGTTGTCACAAAATCCAAAACCACTGAGGGGCAACTTCAACACTCAGTTTTCACTGAAGCAAAGAGTTGCCCATATTGACACCTTCAATTTGCAGACCGTAGACGATGACCAATTCACAGGGTCAGGTCAGGTGGATTTAGATTTAATGGCTAAATTAAAAGGCACACTCTATTTAGCTAGAGTGAACATTGGCGGGGCTGTACGAGCTGCTAATTCTGACTCAAAAGGGCGCTTTGTATTACCTGTAGCCGTAAGCGGCTCACTGCTTGACCCTAGTTTTGATATAGCGAGCTATACATTTGAGCAAATAGCCAAAAAAACGCTTCAGTATGAAACTCAAAACCTGGGCAAGAAACTAAAACAAGACCTTCAGAGCGTTGATAAAGACAAACTGAAGAAAAAGATAAAGGGTTTATTTAAGTGAACGCCATTATTGTTTAGCCAATTGACAGTCCTATCTTATTTACAAATCAACACATAAAAGCAAAACAATTCGATTTATTTGCAGTAATATGCGATGCAGTTTGCCTGCACTTTAATGGCCTTTTTATTGGAGAGTTTAAGTGAAACTACACTCAAATACAAAACGACTCAAAGCTATAACAATAATTTCAACACTCACACTATTTTGCTCAATAAATTCATTTGGCTGGGGCGACCTTGGCCACGAAACAACAGCAGAAATTGCAGAGCGACTCTTAGCTGAAGACCCTCGAACAATGACGGCTATTCGAAATATCATTGGCATCGAACCTTTAGCACTATCATCAACATGGCCGGATAAAGTTCGAGACGATGAACGCTTTAATGATTTTAGCCCTTATCACTTTTACACAATATTTCGTGATCCGAAGACCTTTTCAGAAAAAAACGCAATGACTGTGCTTGAAAAATATCCGAACGTTCTGACTGACAAAAAAGCACCGCAAGCAGCCAAGATGATTGCGCTACGCTATATTATTCACGTGGTAGCCGATATTCATCAGCCTCTGCATGTTGGCAATGAATTTGATTTCGGCGGCAACTTATGTAAAGTCCGAATTGAATCTTCAAATAGCTCTAACGGGTCTGGCGCCACTCATAAAGATACAAAGTCAGATCAAACTCTTAATATTTCAAATCTCCCTAATCTTCATTCAACCTGGGATACCGCTCTAGTTAATATTGTTGCCGATAGAATAAAATCTCAAAGTGAAAAACAAATCAAATATTTTGGCTACAAACAAATGGCGCCGAGCCTAATGACAAAATACAAAGACCTGATTTCAGCTCAGAGTAATTCGACGACAAAAGCAAACAGAGGCGGCGTAGACGTTACAAGTTGGATTCACGAATCTGCGCGCCTTCGAGAAACTGTAGTGTATCCTGATCAGTTACCAGATGATGCCCGCCCTTACTGCTTAAAGAATAGTCGAGACATTCAAATTCAAAATGTACCCGTGTTAAACAGTGAATATATGTCTCGGTCTGCCGATCTCGTAGAACAACGTTTAGTTTTGGGTGGAGTTCGTCTTGCTAATATGCTGAAAAAGATTTTTAGCCAATCACGTCGGGCCACCCCTACAGAAAATGATATTTTAAATTTATTGAAAATGACAAGTGATGTTCACTAAATATCGGCTTTTGAAAATCTGAAATAAGTGATTGCCCAAAATAAGATTATATAAACCAACGCTGCAAGATAGGTTGAATTTGCAACTCCGCCGGTTTCAATACCCATCATGCCGGCAAAAGGTGATTTTAGCAGACGCGAAAAAACTTCGCATGGCAACCACGTCGCCCACCCGTCAACATATTGTTTTAAAATCCATCCGATCACGGGCTCAAAAAGCACCGGCCAAAGAAAAAATATGGCAATTGCTGAACTGGCCTTTTTAAAATTAAGTGCAATCAAAATTGAAAATGAAAGATAGGCGAATGTGCGAAGTGAAAATTGCCCAAGTTCTAGTAGCAATTTGACAGTTGACTCACCACTAGAGGCACCCGCGCCGTCTATAGCTCCTGCCCCACTCAACATACTGGCTCCGCTCTGTGCTCCAACGGCAAGACTCAAAATGAAAACACAAACTGCTGAGAATAAAATAAGTAAAATATAAAGCATAAATTTTGAAATAAGAGCCTCAGAACGCCCTAAGCCATTCATTATGTGCTGTCTTAAAGTTTTATTTTCAAATTCGTTACATATAAGATTGATTGATAAGTAGCCCAAAAAGACCTGCGCGATGAACGATGAAATATAAATATGCGTGCCGGCTGTTGAATATTTCGTTACTCCGAGAAGAACGAGAAAGTATAAACCAAGAGTTATCCAGAATGATTTATAAAAAATAACTTTTGCTAATTCGAAGCGGAGAAGCCTAATCACGGTTATCTCCCAAAAGTTTCAGAAATTGGCTCTCTAGGCCATGTGATTGTCGAGCGAGGTGGTTTAAATAAATACCGTGATCAAACATGAATTTATTTAATTGCGCAGAAGTGAACTTTTCATCAAAATCAGCGACATAATGTTGACCCACTATACGCAGATTTCGACAACCTGAAAATTGCTCGAGCACTTTTCGTAGTGCCTCCATATCATCAGCTGCAAACTCAAAAGTATTTTCAGCTGCTAAAACTTCACTGATTGTCCCTTTGGCAATAGCCTTGCCTTTTTGCAAGATTAAAACATGCGAGCAAATTTTTTCAACTTCATCTAAAATATGACTGGCCATCAAAATAGTTTTGCCTGATCTCGACACCGCCAGTATTGTTTCTCGCACTTCAGCAATAGCTTGCGCGTCGAGGCCATTGGTCGGCTCATCAAGAACAAGCACTTCTGGTTCACCAATAAGAGCTGAGGCCATGGCCAGACGCTGCTTCATACCGAGAGAGTATTTAGAATAGGCTTCGTGTCGACGCTCCCACAAACCCACAAGCTTTAATTTATTTTCGATTTCTTCTAAACTCACAGTGCCTCTTAAATGCGCCACAATTTGCAAATTACGAATGGCTGAAAACCATGGGTAGAAATTGGGCTGCTCAAGAAGGGAGCCAATACGGCGACGCAAAGCTGCGCTCGGCGGCTTATCAAACCACTCGTAGGTGCCGCTAGTCGGGAGAGTCACCCCGAGCAAAATACCAAGGGCGGTGGTCTTACCGCTGCCGTTGGGGCCTAAAACTCCCCAAACTTCGCCTTGTTTTACTTCGAGGTTAAAATCGGACAGAGCATTCAAAGAGCCATATTTTTTACTTAATCCTGAGACTTGCAAAACCATTCAGAGATTAAACCTGATATATTCAGCTATGTCGATCTATTGCTTACTTCGCCATATCAATACTGCGAAGCATATCATAGGTATCGACAGTGCCTTTTTTTGTTTGAAATTTGCCAGCAAAATAAATTGTCCCCACATACTCCATCGATTTGACAGCAGTTTCAGGAGGCAAAACGGCATGAACCAT